>NZ_JAMPJZ010000006.1:0-128840 GCF_039961835.1 Trichocoleus sp. ST-U1 | reverse complement strand
TGCCTGGAGCAGACCCAGCAACGCTACGGAAGTCGAATTAGCATTTTGGGTCTTTGGCAACCGGATGAACGCTTCGAGTATGCGCTAGTGCAAGGAGGATTTAAGAGTGCAAGCTACATTAGTGTGATCGATTGGGTCGCTGCAACAGCGAATGAAACCCTCAAACGAACGGGACGGCTTACCGTTATCGTTCAAGACAATGCACCGATTCACACTAGTAAACTGGTACGTGAGCAGTGGGCACGGTGGCAAGAGCAAGGATTATTCATTTTCTTCTTGCCTGCCTATTGCTCCCAGATGAACCCCATCGAAGGACAGTGGCATCAACTCAAAGCCCATGAAATTTCAGGACGAATGTTCGACAATGAATATGATTTAGCCCTTGCTGTAATGGACGGCATGGAATCACGGAGTGAACAAGGGGGATATACGTTAGAGCGTTTTAGGTTTAAATCATCCTAGCTACTTATTCTTTCTTGAGAACTCCATCTTCCAGATAAGCGACTCGGTCGGCGACATCGACAATCCGAGGATCGTGCGTCACCATCAGTACCGTGCAGCCGCCTTCCTTCGCCAACTGACGCAGTAACTCAATTACGGTATGCCCACTATGGGAGTCTAAGGCAGCGGTTGGCTCATCTGCCATAATCAATTGGGGATTGCCTGCTAAAGCCCGCGCGATCGCTACCCGCTGTTTTTGTCCTCCAGACAAATCACCCGGCTTCTGGTTTGCTTTATCCCCTAATCCCACCTGTTCCAACAAAACTTTTGCTTGCTGTCGGGCGACCCTATCCCAAATGCCTTTAACATTCAGCACGATTTCAATATTTTCAGATGCTGTCAGTGCCCCGAACAGGTTGAAACCCTGAAAAATAAAGCCGATATTGTGTAGTCGGAACCGTGCTAGCTTTGCCCTAGACATTCCTGTAATCTCGTCTCCGAGTAAGTACACCTTTCCAGCAGAGGGTGTCAGCAGCCCAGCTAAGATTGACAGCAGAGTGGTTTTTCCCGATCCAGACGGCCCCATCAAGAGTTGGATATCGCCCCTACAGATTTCTAAGTCAATCCCTTTAAGAACTTGATAAGACTGTTGCCCTGAAGGGAATGCCATCTCTACCCCTTTGGCAACAATCGCTCCCATTTGACGATTATTAAATTCTCTTGCGGTAGAATCATCCTGGATTCGGCTCTTTTTAAACACAGTAGAGTTAATTTGAGAAGCACTTATCCGTTTAAGTCTTTAGCCTAACTTTTGGTCAAACTTGCAGGTAATCGTCAATCTTTTCTTATGGTTTCACTGGCTCGGAAGCACTTGCTCGAAGACATTCCTCGTTTACTTGTGGCTCAGGCAGGGATTATGTTTGCCGTTAGCCTGGTAACAATTCAAACGGGTATCTTCAATGGCTTTAGTCGCTCCGCTGCTAAATTAATTGACAATTCCCAAGCCGATATTTGGGTGGCATCAAAGAGTATGGTGTACCTTGACTTGACGTTGCCCATCCCCCAAGCGCACGTCGTTCTGGCTCAAGAGGTGGCAGGCGTAGAGCGAGCTGAAGCACTCATTGCTAGGGGTTCCGTATGGCGTCATCCCTCAGGTGAGATTGCTCCAGTGAGAGTCATCGGATTTAACCCAAACGGACAATTGTTTGTACCAACAAATATCACCCAAGGAAGTGTGAGTGCCCTAAAAGAACCTTACACCGTAATGGTGGATGTAACTAACTTGGACTCCCTAAAGGTACGAAAGATAGGTGATGTCGCTGAAGTAGGTACTTTACCAGCTCGGTTAGTTGGCTTCACCCAAAGAAATCGCTCAATTGCATCAAATGCTTATATGTTTACCTCATTGGAGAGTGCCAATGCTTACTTAAGTTCCGGTCAGACTTCTAGTTTGTCTTGCCAATTGCGATCGGGATCGAAGGGAATCCAGTGTACCAACACTTATGAGAAGCCCGATCCAACTTCTACTTCTGTACCCAGACCGTTAGCTGCATCAGATCCCATCACTTATGTCTTGATTCAAGCCAAGCCGGGTCAGGATTTAGAGGCACTTAAGCAGAAGTTAGAAGCCACTTTACCAGATACCCGTGCGTACACTCACGCCGAAATGATTGAAATGACTCAGACTTACTGGCAAAAGCGAACTGGAATTGGGTTCCTTCTGGGTCTTGGTGCAGCGGTGGGTATCATTGTTGGGGCGATCGTTGTCGGTCAGATCCTCTACTCGTCAGTATCCGATCACATCAAGGAATTTGGCACTCTCAAAGCGATGGGCGCGTCCGATTGGGTTATCTACTGTGCAATCATTGAACAGGCGCTGTGGATGGCAATTCTAGGCTATATTCCCAGCATGGTTCTTTGCTTAGGAGTGGTAGCCTGGACATTTTCCAGTCAGGGAATCATTATTTTAATCACTCCGGCAACTGCGATCGCTGCCTTGGGAATCACGGTTGTCATGTGCGTCGGTTCTGCCATCTTTGCCATTCAAAAAGTCACTCGCGTCGATCCCGCGATCGTCTTCAAGGCGTAATTCCTAGAACCGTTAACCTGACCATAGCAGCTACGCCGTCTGTTGCCGTCCTCGCTTCGCACGCTTAATTAACGATAAAAATACGAAAATTGCAGTTGCCCATCTAACTCTTTGATCCGCTGTTTAGCCTTATAAAATTCTTGGCAGTAATATTCTCTTTTTTTAGGGTCGATAGAGGTGTCGGGATTTTTCCATAAATCCAAAAAGCGGCGGGCGATGTTTTCACACATTACCCGTTCCATACAAGCAGCAGCTGATTTAATCAATTCAGGGGAGAGAATATCTCGCTGTGTATTCTCATCGAGATGAAACAGTGGAGAAACCTGAGCCAAATCCTCAGGAAACTCAATTAACAAGTTTTGTAGGGAAGATATTAGTTCTGGCGTTTCTACTATAGACGCCTCAGAATTTCTTTGTATATCTAAAATTTTTAGCCATAAAAATCGGTAGTGGGGAAGGCTAAAGAACAAATCTCGTTCCTCTAGCACATCAATAACCGCCTGCCGGTATTCGGGGCAATGGAGGTAAAAACGCAGGAGTAAAGCTTCTGCTCGTTCTAAAAGACTGCGTTCCGAAGAACCCGATACAACTGGCTGTTGGCGTTTATTATTGCTACCAGTACGGCGCGACTGGAGACGTTTATTCTGCTTGGGCTGACTTTGCTTGAGAAGATTGTTAATTAGCAGCGGCACTTGTAGGGAACTATCTTGATTGAGGAGTTCTTCCCAGTGACGGACAACTTTATTGAGAAGATTATCTGATAGCAACCCTACCCGCCGAGAATCCCCCTGACTAAGGATTTCCGCACAGTGATTGATGTAGTAAGTAATTTGATCGTCGTTGGTGAGGTTGTTGAGTAACTTCACCAATTCGCCCGTAACTTGTTGAAATTGATCTGCTTGTTTGAGGTTTTTGCCGATTAAGATTTGCTGAATCTGCCAATCAAGCCACAGCGGGGCATTGAGCAGCAGTTCCCGATAGGTTTGAGTGCCGCCTTTGCGGATAAATTCGTCGGCATCTTTCCCATCTGGAAGGTTGAGAATTCGGAGATTAACTTGCCCTTGGTAGGCGAGATTGGCAATTTCTCCAATCGCTCGTTGAGTTGCTTTTGTCCCAGCGGCGTCGGCGTCGAAGTTGAAGATAATCTGCTTGGATTCGGTGTATCGCAGCAGCAGCCGCACTTGTTCTAAGCTGAGTGCGGTGCCAAGAGAAGCGACGACGTTGGAAATGCCTGCTGCATGGAGCGCGATCGCATCAAAATATCCCTCTACCACGACGGCTTGATCCTGCTTGCCAATCGCGTCACGAGCTTTATCCAAAGCAAATAAAGTTTTGCCTTTATGAAATAACTCAGTTTCGGGGGAGTTGAGATACTTGGGTTGCTCATCCCCCAAGGTTCTACCGCCAAAGGCAATGACGCGCCCTTGACTGTCGTGGATCGGAATCATCAAGCGATCGCGGAATCTGTCATAATAACCGCTGCCCGTCTTCCGAGGGACAATCAACCCCGCTTGTTCTACCAACTGTACCGGGAAGTGTTTCTGTTCCACCAAGTAGCGGTAGAGGGTTTCCCAATCCGCAGGTGCATAGCCTAGATGAAATTGTTGGATAGTTTCTTCCGAGAGTTCCCGCTTCGAGCGTAAATACTCAAGCGCCACCTGTCCTTGAGCTTGTCGCAGCGCGTACTGATAAAAGCTTGCAGTCACTGCCAAAATCTCATGCAGTTGCTCTCGCAGTGTAATTTGGCGCTGCAATTCCTGTCGCTGTTCTGGCTCCAGCATCTGCACCGGAACTTGGTAGCGCCGTGCCAAATCCAGCACGACTTCGCCCAGAGAACGCTTAGAATGTTCCTTCAGGAAGGTAATTACATTTCCCCCAGCTTGACAGCCAAAGCAGTAATACATCTGCTTGCTGGGACTGACGCTAAAACTAGGGCTTTTTTCCTCATGAAAAGGGCACAAACCCACAAAATCTTTGCCCTGCTTCCGCAATAGGACGTATTCCGAGATGACATCTACAATGTCAGCCCGTTGCTTTACTTCCTCAATCGTGTCTGGATGCAGTCGGGGAATTTGCACAGCTTAGTTTTTTGTATTGAGAGAACCAATTGTGATTGGTGTTTTTTTCTAAACAAAGACAAAGGGGTCTTCCTAGTAATGTTCTAAGCTGGTACTAAGATAACTCTTGGCACCCATTCATCTTGCTAAAACTGAATCGCTAATCATCATTGTATTGGGATTACACTCAGGGTTGCACGCTACCAAAATTCTCAATCAACCTAGCGATATAGAGGATAAACCGGGCAGTGCTTAACTTTTTTCCTAGACGCCAAAGCGCGATCGCCAAAGCTGTCGCTACATTGGAAGCTTATGGGGTTAAACCAGCAGTACGGCAGCATCTGACGGCATTTTTGCAGGAAAGCGACAGCCGAGAACTCTACCATGCTAACCCCCGTCGAATTGCCGAACGATTGCACTTAAGCGAACGGGAGGCGCTGCGAGTGTTAGTCACCGCGTTGAAAGAAGGCATCCTATCTCTCAACTGGGACATTCAATGTCCCATGTGTCGGGGCATCGACTTCAATCCGAAAAGTCTGTACGATCTGCGGACAAACCATACCTGCCCACAGTGTCACATTGTCCATGCTACTGATGCTGATCAGCAGGTGCGGATTACGTTTAGTATTGATGAACGATTGCGCCGCTTGGGAAGGGAAGCAGACGATCCGAATTTCCGCGCTAAAGTCGATGCTCAATATGGGGTAGTTTCCGGACACCAGATGCTGACGCTGCAAACTTTCCGCGACTTTTTTCCCCGCGAGACGATTCCGCCTAATGAGAGTTTAACGATTCGGCGGGTAGCAATTTTATTTTCGGATCTGGCTGGTTCGACGGCACTCTACGCAAGGCGAGGAGATTCACGGGCTTATCATCTGGTACGCCGACACTTCGATCTGCTGTTTCAGGTAGTAGATGCCCACAATGGTGTGGTTGTCAAGACGATTGGGGATGCGGTGATGGCAGCATTCACTGCGCCTGCTGATGCGACGAGAAGCGCGATCGCCATGCATCAGCAGATGGAAGCTTTGAATCAACAGTTGCAACTAACAGCAGAAGATCGGCTCATCCTCAAAATTGGCATTGATGTCGGCCCTTGTATTAGTGTCACCCTAAACGAGCGGCTTGACTACTTCGGCACGACGGTGAATACAGCAGCACGGGTGCAGGCGACAAGCCAAGGCAACGACATTGCTTGTACCGAAACTGTATTCATGGACGCAGACGCTGCCAGTGCTGTCAAGGATTGCCCCCGGCTGGGTAACGCGATGAGTCTTAAAGGATTGGATGCACCGATTCTGGTTTATCGGATTGAGTTAATGAAGGCAATTTGCAGCAAAGCAAGTGATGTCTGAACTTTTCTCTCTCCGAACTTAAAGGAGTAGCGGGAGCAATTTTTACATTGACGATGTCAATGTATTTTTCTTATAAATTTTATTTTTCTGTTAACTCGCTTTCCGGAAATATTATTTTTTTTAGCCTTGCATTCTTCGATAGCTATCTTTTAAAAAAACGGCTAAGATTTATTAGAGCAAAAGCAAAACAACTGATTTTTAACAGTTCCTCACGCTCTGGACGCGAATTTTTTGGACGATGAACATAAAGATTGCGATGCTTACAAAGTTTTATACTTTTAGTTGCAAATTGTGATTATTTAACACTGATAGACCCAGTTGATGTAAGATGTGGAACTTGCTAAGAAAGTCTCTGGAAAATCAGCAGCTTTAAACTGAAGATAGTTACCGCGTACCGACAACTGAGTAGAAGTCCTCTGGGTTAACTTCCCTGAAGCCAACGGGTGAATCTAAGAAGACTTCCCTTCCTTTACTGAGTCTTCTAAACCTTGATAAATGCGTAATTATCCGGTGGGCAGATAGGTCACTCAGTATGTTATTCAGTTAAGTTTGAAGTAAAAAATTCATAACTCACGACGAAAACCATGAAAGCAGCTAATAGCCGTCAACCTTCCTCCGTTGCCTCCAAAATCCTCAAGTTGGTCGGAGTGATCCTAATTGTGTCCTCACTGGTTGACTATGCGGTTTTTCTAATTCCGCCAAATAGACCTAGCGGTGTGGACGATCCCCAGTGGCGGCTGAACTTCCTACAGTGGCAACAGGGCGTTACAGGGCAGCTAATTGACAGAGGTGTGATTCCAATGGTAGGTCTGGCGCTGCTGTTCGCTGGATATTGGATTGACAATAACTCTGGAGTAGCTCGAAAAGGGTGGGAAGATATAGTAAGAATCGGAGCGTTGATACTCTCTGTTATTTTAGGTTTGAGCTTCCTGCTGCCAGTTCCCTTACTGAACATCAATAGCCTGCGTCTGCTGAACCAGGAAGCGGTCGCCCGAATTAACCAAAGAGCGACTCAAGTTGAAACTCAAATCGCCAGCCAGTCAGCCCAAGTTACCGCCCTGCTTGAAGATAGTAAGAAGCTTGCGGAACTAGATCAGGCGCTCAAGAGCGGTCAAGTTCAAGGGGAGCAACAGGCGAGATTGCAAGCACTCAAAGATCAACTACAAAAGTTAAAGCAAGACCCAAAAGCTTTGAATGCACAAGTCGATGCAGCTAAAACCCAAGTTCGAGGCGGCAAACTAGAAGCCCAAAAACAAGCTCAAGGCGAGTTATTGAAGACGAGTATCCGGAATGGTCTGAGCAGTTTACTCTTAGCGATTGGCTACCTTAGCATTGCGGCACTGGGGTTGACAGGTTCGGGAGGAAGCCGTCGGAAAGCTCAGGCGCGGTAAGAAATCGCGAGTTGTGAGGGGTTAGGGGTTCAGTTGCCGAAAAAGCTGTAGGCTTTCCCCTCGGCGAAGTGGTGGCGAAGCTGCTGCCTGTTGAGTAGGCTAGGATGAAGGCTGCAATTTCTCATCCTTCATCCGGCGAAGAAAGCATCCACGAACAGACTTCTACTCTTTGAAGTCACAACGCCCCAAGGAACCCAACGCGATTGGGATTTCCCTTTCTGAAGTGCATCCTAAAGCAGGGATTGATTATTTCCTCTCACGAACGGCATCGCATGTTTTCAATTTACATCCTGACCTATAACGAAGAAATTGATATTGCCGCTTGTATTGAGTCGGCAATGTTATCGGATGATGTGATTGTGGTGGATTCGTACAGTAGCGATCGCACCCTCGAAATCGCCAGTCGCTACGATGTGCGCGTTGTGAAGCATCGGTTTGAAAGTCACGGACGACAGAGAACCTGGATGCTTCAAGAAGTCCCCGCCAAACACGAATGGATTTATATCCTCGAAGCTGATGAGCGGATGACAAAAGAGCTGTTTCAGGAATGCCTGGAAGCAATTAAAACGACTGAATATGTCGGCTACTATGCAGCAGAGCGCGTCATGTTCATGGGCAGTTGGATTCGCCGCAGCACCCAGTATCCCCGCTACCAGATGCGTCTGTTAAAACCGGGCAAAGTCTGGTTTAGCGACTACGGTCATACCGAACGGGAAGTTTGCGAAGGAGCTACCAGCTTCTTGAAAGAAACCTATCCCCACTACACCTGTAGTAAGGGATTGAGTCGCTGGATCGACAAGCACAACCGCTACTCTACAGACGAAGCCGTTGAAACCCTGCGCCAGTTAGACAAAGGAAGTGTCAACTGGCGAGAATTATTCTTGGGTCGTTCGGAAGTAGAAAAACGCCGCGCCCTCAAAGATTTGTCTTTAAGGCTGCCCTTCCGTCCGCTCGTGCGCTTCGTATATATGTATTTCTTTCTGGGTGGCTTTCTGGACGGGCGAGGAGGATTTGCCTGGTGTACTTTGCAGGCATTCTATGAATATCTCATCTTACTCAAGGTCTGGGAGCTTAAGCATCTTCCCCAGTCCCCGCTGGATGACCCAAGTCAGCCAATTCCTCCAGACGATACGAATGTGGATGCGACGACAGTCAGTTCCTCTCCTCGATAAAGGTAACGGACTTGTAAATGCTAAAGTGTAAAGTGTGATACTAGATCCTTGGGGAGTTGCAACAATTCTTCACAAGTCTTACAAATAAAGATAGAAAAGAAACAATTCCAGAATCAAACCTACGCTGTTGCGGCAGGTAAGTCATGCATGAAGGAGCAGCAATCTTTTAGAGAATGCCCGGTTCCAATTTTGCAGGCGTGTCTTCTGGGGTTGATTGACGAACTTTTTCAGCCAACACTCACCGAGTGAGATTGGTATCCCGATATAAAGAAAGCACCGCCAGTTGTAAGGAGATTGGGCAATCTGTGATCCAACGCTTCAAGCAGGACTTAAAGAATGACCTGATTGCAGGTCTCCTGGTTGTCATTCCTTTGGCTACCACAATCTGGCTGACAATTACAATTGCCAGCTGGGTGATCAACTTTTTGACCCGCATTCCAAAGCAGGTAAATCCCTTCGATGGCCTGCATCCCATCCTGGTGAATGTCCTAAATCTGCTGGTGGGACTGGCAGTTCCATTGCTGTGTATTATGCTGATTGGCTTAATGGCACGCAATATTGCCGGACGGTGGCTTCTAGATTTTGGGGAGCGACTGTTGCAAGCGATTCCATTAGCCGGATCGGTTTATAAAACGCTCAAACAATTACTAGAAACGATTCTAAGGGATACAAACGGCAAGTTTCGCCGCGTTGTTTTGGTAGAGTATCCTCGTCGAGGAGTTTGGGCGATCGCTTTTGTTACAGGTGTGATGAGCAGCGAAATTCAATGTCAGATGACTCGTCCCATGCTCAGCGTTTTTATTCCAACCACGCCCAACCCAACCACTGGCTGGTATGCGGTTGTCCCGGAAGAAGAAGTGCTGAACCTCTCCATGTCGATTGAAGATGCCTTCAAGGTCGTGGTTTCGGGAGGAATTGTCAGTCCCAATCCCTTACCCTTAGTGCCGGTTCCGACTGGTAGCGATCGCCAACTAGAACCCCTGGTTTCTGAAGGAAGATGGCAGGTTTTACCTACAGAGGAAGATTAAAAAATCACGACGGAATGAGTAATGGGTAATCGGTAATCGGTAATTGTTAGTAGTTATTAGTCCTTAGTCCTTGGTTCGTTACTACTGGCTAATGACCAATGACGAATGAGCTTTTGACCAACGACCGATTACCGATTACCCATTCCCGATTACCCATTAGAATTTGTCATGCAAAACCGCCAACCCCGCCGAATTGCCCGTGAATTAGCTCTCCTCAGCCTTAGCCAGCTTAGTGGGACTGTAGAACGACTAGCGACCCAGCAAATATCCAGCTTAGTCACTGCTGCCATCCGCGCCCTCAGCTCTGAAGTTCAAGAGACTTTAGAAGTTGCCGCAGCAGAAGTTCAACGCTCCAGCGAGCGCTTGCTCAGTAGCGAAACCCGCGCCTCGGATGTTCAGAGTGCAAAGGTGATGATCAACGAAGCCATTGAGCTAACTCAGGCAGCCATCAACCGTGTGGGAACTGCGCTAGAACTGCCAGAATTTATTCAACTGTCAAACCAGCAGGAAGTTCGCGCCTACGCCTTAGAAATTATTACCAAAGTCAACGCCAAGCGGGAAGAGATCGATCAACAGCTCGACGAAGCAATGGTGAATTGGCAGTTAAACCGCCTGCCTCGGATTGACCGAGATATCTTGCGGGTGGCAGTGGTAGAAATTATGTATATTGGCGTGCCAGACAGAGTTGCCGTCAATGAAGCGATAGAGTTAGCTAAACGGTACAGTGATGAAGAAGGGCATCGGTTTATTCAAGGCGTCCTGCGCCGAGTCACTGACCAGCTTAAGGCTCAATCGCCCACGACGTAGAAAAGTTCTCTATAGTTAGTAGCAGTAATAGCTCCTGAATTGCTGCTGAGTTTTGTAGGTGCAATGGTTTTTAATTGGTTCCGTCGTCAGTTTAGCGATAAAACAAGTGATTCCCAAGTTGAACGGGAAAAAACCGATGTAGAGACGCCAGATATTGCGTCTCTACAACCGGAAGCCGAAACCCAAACGTCAGAATCAACAACAGAGGCTCAGTCACAGCAGGTTGCTGAAGACCTGCTCAGCTACGCTAAGGCAGCCTACAAAAATATTCAGCAAAAACAGCAACAATCCCAGGTGGAAACGGCTCCAGCGGTAACTGAGTCACCCGCCACTTCGGCAGCGGAACCCAGCAAATTAGAGACTGTTGCAGAAACGACAGAAGTAGAAACGGCAGAAGTCAACGTGGAGGCTGAAACGGCTCAATCAGTTGAAGCACCCGCGACAACGACGGTTGAAGCTGAGGCACCGGAAACTTCTGAAACTCCGACACTGGCAGAAGCATCCCCGGTAGAAACAGCCCAAGAAACAGAAGCAGAACCGACTCAAACGCCTGAACCTGTAGTCGAGGCAGAAGCACCGACAACAGATGAGTTTGGGGAGCCAGAAGTCGCGACAGCGATCGCCGAAACCGGGATTAATTTAGAAGCCGTACCCTCAGAGGCGTCACCAGAGCCAGCAGCGACTGAATCTCAGATAGATGAGACTGCCACTGCCCCGGTGCCTTTCTGGGCAAGGGAAGACCGACAGGCGCGGCTAGAACGCCTCAAGGCAACGGCGATAGAGACGCCAGAACCAGAACCTGTCAGGGCACCCGTGCAGCCAGCCGCGGCAACCGTAGAGACTGGATCGATACCCGGGCTTACCTTCGATGAGGGCTTCATGTGGTCAGCGCAAGTGCTGGCAGCTCAAGGGCGTCGGGTGGAGGATGTTTCAATTGAAGAAATTACTTGGCTGAAGCGGCTGCGGCAAGGCTTGGATAAAACTCGTCGCAGCTTGATCAACCGACTGAAGGCAATTGTCGGTCAAGGGCCGTTGAATCAAGACGCGGTGATGGAGATTGAGGCGCTGCTGTTGCAGGCAGATGCTGGCGTTGAGGCGACAGACTCTATCATCAATACGCTCCAAAAGAGGCTGCGAGATGAGGTGTTACCGCCAGAACAAGCGATCGCCTACCTCAAGCAAATCTTGCGCGACTTACTCGACCAACCCATTCAGGAATCCTACAGCCCCACCTTTGTCCCGACAAAAGACACCCTGAATATCTGGCTGATGACTGGGGTGAATGGTGCAGGTAAAACAACCACGATTGGTAAAATTTCCCATTTAGCCCAAAAATCCGGCTATAAGTGCTTAATTGGCGCTGCCGATACGTTCCGGGCTGCTGCGGTAGAACAGGTCAAGATTTGGGGACAGCGTAGTGGTGTTGAGGTAATTGCCAACCCAGGGCAGAATACCGATCCGGCTGCTGTTGTGTTTGACGCGATCGCAGCAGCCCAGGCACGGGGTACAGAATTACTCCTCATCGACACCGCAGGGCGTCTCCAGAACAAGAAAAATCTGATGGACGAACTGAGCAAAATCCGCCGCATTGTCGATAAAAAAGCTCCCGACGCCCAAGTAGAAGCCCTCTTGGTGCTTGATGCTACCCTCGGTCAAAATGGCTTACGTCAAGCACAAGTCTTCTCAGAAGCCGCAAAACTCAGCGGCGTCGTCTTGACAAAACTAGATGGAACTGCGAAGGGAGGCGTGGCTCTAGCCGTAGTGCAACAGCTTGGCTTGCCCATCCGCTTCATCGGTGCGGGGGAAGGGATAGAAGATTTACGTCCCTTTTCTAGCTACGAATTTGTAGAAGCCCTGCTGAGTGGCTGATAGTCTGCTAACCTAATTTTTTAGCTTGAAAAACCCGTTTTCTCGAAGAAAACGGGTTTTTGATATGTCAGCAACTTTGTGTATGAAAACCGACAGCCCCGAATATCCAGATAAACCGCCTTTTACCGACAGCCTAAAGATTCGCGAGTTACCACTTTCGTCTTTGAATTAACACCTGTTGCTCTGGCACACAGTTTTTTTACTTGGACACCATCTAAAATCGCATTAGAAAAGTCGGCACCTGTGATGTCCGCATCGTTAAAGCGCGATCGCAACATCATCGCGTCTTCAAACACTGCATCACTTAAATCTGCATTCGTGAAGTCAGCTAAATAGGCGATTCCATTGGTAAAGTCTGCTCCATGTAGATTCGCCTTGGTCAACACTGAACCATTAAACACCACACCCCGTAAGTCGGCATTGCTAAAGTTAATATTTTCCAGGTTGGCATTGGAAAACTCAATTGCTTGTAAGTTTTGACCGGAAAAATCCTTACCCGTAAGTTCCCCTTGACTAGCTGAACGGGAAATGGAAGAAGAGCTAGCGGCGAGTGCTGAAGGGGAAAAACAGATAAGCACGAGTGCTAAAACCAATGCTGTTAGTCGGAGAAAATGCTTCATACTAGATCGATTTTTCACGAGCCGCTTGAAAAACTACAACGATGTTTCGAGAACAGTCAAGTTCGCGACAATTAGATTAATCATGCCATGACTGGCTCAATGCTAGGTGATTGGATATTAGAGTTCCCGAGCAGGCATTTTAAATTCGGATTTACTCAGCAAATGGCAGCGTTGCGGTTCAATTTCAAATTTTTGAACAAAAATTTCCGGTGAGGTTGACTCAACTTATGCCATTTTGGATGTTGGATTGACCGAAGCAATCTAGCAGGTATTGTCAGTGATTAGAAATTATGCAAGTTCAAAGCCCAATGGTTTAAGGAGGTCGCGCCGCCGAAAAAGGAAGGGGATTCATACCTGGCTCATTTCTTTGCTCTGTTTGGGGCTAGCGATCGCGTTCTCCATTTATTCTCCCCAGTTTAGAACCAACTCCCCGCCTTCTGTAGCTTCCACTGAATTGCGGGGCGTTTGGTTGACCAATGTTGCGAGTTCCGTGCTATTTATGCCCTGGGGAGTCAACCGGGCGATGCACCAGTTATCTCAACTACATTTCAATACCGTCTACCCTGTAGTCTGGAATCGGGGACACACTTTTTACCCCAGCACTGTGGCAAGACGGAAGACGGGTCGCCCTCAAGACCAAGGGTTAGAGCTTCTGGGGCTGGGGCGAGATGTCCTCGCTGAGATAATCAACCAGGGAAATCGACAGCAAATTCGAGTGATTCCTTGGTTTGAGTATGGGTTTATGGCTCCTGCGAGTTCAGAACTGGCGAAGCGCCACCCAGACTGGATCTCACTACGTCAAGACGGCACCAAGAATATCTTGCCGGAGATTTTGGAACAGGGCTTGCGCGACCCGGCAAAGCCAAATGTTCAGCCTGCTTCTCGAAAAGTAGAACAATTTATCCGCAACCAGTTTGCCAGGAAAGTCGTATGGCTTAACCCCCTGCATCCAGAAGTGCAGCAGTTTATCCTAAATCTGATGGTTGAAGTCGTCACTGAGTATGATGTAGCTGGCATTCAGATGGACGATCACTTTGGTTTGCCGGTTGAGTTTGGCTACGATCCCTTTACAGTCGAGCTTTATCGGCAAGAACACCAGGGTAAAAGCCCTCCCACCAACCCCAAAGATGCTGAGTGGATGAGCTGGAGAGCAAATAAGATTACTGATTTTATGCAGCGCCTCTTTCAGTCGATTAAATCTGTCAAACCTGGCTGCTTGGTGTCTTTGTCTCCTAACCCCTACTCTTTTGCCTACAGATTCTATCTTCAAGATTGGCAGACTTGGGTACAACGGGGTTTGGTGGAGGAGTTGGTACTGCAAGTGTATCGAGATGACCTAAAAAGTTTTTTGGCTGAATTGTCGCAACCCTCTGTGCAGATGGCGCGTCGTCAGATTCCAGTGGGTGTCGGGATCTTATCGGGCTTAGTGAGTCGTCCGGTTGACATGAAGCAGATTCAGCAGCAAGTTCAGGCGGTGCGCGATCGCGGTTTTAGTGGGGTATCCTTCTTCTACTGGGAAAGCTTGTGGGGTTATATGTCTCCAGAGCCACCAAAGCGACGCCGAGAGGCATTCCGGGCACTTTTTCCTGCCAGCGCTACACGACCCCAGGTTTTGCCATCCGGTAATCGGTGATGAACAATTAGCAATTAGCCATCCGCAATTAGCAATGACCAATGACCAATCGCCGATTACCAATTACTACATTTTTTGGTTCCAGTGGGTATCTGTCACCCTCGTAGGATTTTTAGTCAGTTTGTTGTGGATTGAGGTGGGTGAAAGACCCGATATTGGCGTTGTAGAGGGTGCAATCGGCGGGGTTGCGGTTGGTTTGGCACAAGCGTTAGTTCTCAGACAACGAGTTGAGGTGGGCAAAGGGATGCCAAATGCGATCGCGGGTTGGTGGGTACTCACTAGCGTACTGAGTTGGGGCTTCATTGGCGGCAGTGGTATCGGAGCCATCGGCTGGGTGGCACCCAAAACCTTACTATTTGAAGCCAGGATAATCTTTGGAATCCTAAATGGGGCACTGGCAGGCGCTTTGCTGGGACTGCTGCAAGGGCTTGTCCTGTTTGAGCAGGCGCAAAAAGCTTGGATATGGATCTTGGTCAGTTCTGTCAGCTGGGCGATGGGGCTAGGAATGGGTTGGGCTGTTGGCGGACTATTGCGCGAAGCGACGCGCTTATTCGTTAGTGAGGTAGTCGGTTTAGCCGTGGCATGGCTTGTTGTCGCTGCCATTACAGGCGTTGCCCTAATTGGCTTGCTGCGCTTTAAACCTGGCTGAGTTTTCTAGAATCTGTATCCGTAGATTAAATAATTAAAAGCGGTTAACTTAACTTTTTTTGCTTTCTTTCGTTTCTCAAAAGTGCCTACTAAATGTTGGTAATCTAATACTAGGAAGAAAGTAGTTTTGATCAGCAACTACAGCAGGTTGCGACGTAATGAAGTACAACCTGCTGTGAATTTTCAACCTACACACGCGCTCTTTAAACTGGCACAGGCAATAATTTTGGCTCTCCTGAATTGAAACGTCAGTGTTGAGACACTTTTATAACAATTCAATTGAGTATAGGGTGTAAGATTGGCAATGCCAGCCCTACTCATAAAGCTGTGAGGTTTTCTCATGCTGGCGATCGCTCTTACTTTGGTAGTCCAAACCTAACTCTAGCCGAGGTTGTTGCTGGAAGTGTAATACCCTGGTTGCCGAGAGGGGGCGTATCCTTGAGTGACTATCCAAAGCTGAGTGCTTGGTGCGATGGCCTAATCGCACGAGAGACGTGGCAGGCTACTGAAGCTACACCAGAGACAATGGCAGGGTTCAAATCTCGCATGGCAGCTCAAATGGCACGGGAGAATTCAGTTTGAAAGATTGGCAAACTGTTCAAAATCATCCCCTGCGATCGCCAAAAAGACAGAATGCGTGTTCTATTCATTTAAAGCTGGGGTTCCCAGAAACTCTCGCACTACCTTCAGGTAAGCTTCCAGTGCCTCTAGCATCGGGAAGTGAGCGGTATCGGGAATCTCAACATACTCGACTTTGTCACTCAATGCTGCTGCTTGACGCCCCATTGCTGCGGGGATAATAATGTCGTATTCGCCAGCAACTAAAAGTGTTGGAACAGTAAGCTTGGCGAACTCATTCGGCATCACTTCAGAGGCTTTTTCGCTAACTGAGGTAATCATGGTGCCTACAGCAGCTTGGTAATCTGCCATGAGAAAATCGTCTAAGAAAGCACGACTGATAGCACTAGGTAGGGGGCGATGTAAGAATCGCGCCATAAACATTCGGTCAACAAACGGAAGTTGATACAGCCAACGGGGACGGAATTTGACGACGTAACCGCCAAATTTATGAAAGGCTTTAAATGATTTTTCGTCGTATTCAAAAACGCCGCTACAGGTTAAGATTGCCTTGAATACTCGTTCTGGGTAGCTGTTTAGAAAAAAGACCCCGACAGATGCGCCCATAGAATGAGCATTGATGTATACGCGCTCCAGTTCTAAGGCATCTAATAAGCCTGCTAGGTCATCTGCGTATTCTTCCATTTCGTAAGTAAACTCTTCCGCTGTTGCAGGTTCGTCTGCTAGTGGAGACGAAATTTCTTCTGCTAAGGCGCTACCGTTCCCCACAGGCGAAAGTTTACGCGATCGCCCGAATCCTCGCATATCGTACAGCAAACAGTCAAACGTATCTGAAAGGGCTTTTGCAGGGCTTTCCCAGTATCGAGAAGATCCCCCCCATCCGTGCACGAAGACCATCACCGGCTTATTTTTACCTTCCTCGCTGGGTGTCTTAATCCACTCGTAATAATGGGCGATGCCACGAACTTGAATATGAGCCATGTTGAAATTTTTGAGTTTTGAGTGATGCTTATTATGTAAAAAACCCGTCTTCGAGAAAGAAAACGGGTTTCTATATTATTTTCAGCTTTTTTGTCCCTAGGGCGAATACAAGCTTTAGGCAGATTCGGGCTTTGGCATCGAGGAGGGATGTACGATGAGTTCGGCAGTCGATCGCTTCTCGACCATCTCCCGCGTAATCATGCAGCGAGTCACATCCTTGCGGGACGGCAACTCATACATCACATCCAGCATCAGTTCTTCAACAATGCCACGCAGTGCCCGTGCGCCTGTTTTCCGCCGATACGCTTCTTGCGCGATCGCTCGCAGCGCATCCGGCTTAAACTCCAGTTGCACGTTATCCATCTTCAGCAGCTTCTGATACTGCTTCGCCAAAGCATTCCGAGGCTCTGTCAGAATTGCCATCAGCGCCTCTTCATCCAGCGGATCGACGACCGCCACCACGGGCACCCGACCGATAAACTCTGGGATCATCCCAAACTTCACCAAGTCGTCCGGCTCCAGGTTCCGCACAATATCTGCTGTCCGCTTTTCTCGCGGTTGCCCTTCGCCACCTTGGACAAAGCCTATTGACTTTTTCCCAGTTCTCTGCTCTACTACTTTTTCCAGACCGACAAAAGCACCACCACAAATAAACATGATGTTGCTGGTGTCAATCTGGATGCAGTCCTGGTAGGGATGCTTGCGTCCACCCTGCGGCGGCACATTCGCAATCGTCCCTTCCAACATCTTCAGCAAAGCTTGCTGAACGCCCTCACCGGAAACATCCCGCGTAATTGAGGGGTTCTCGCTCTTTCGGGCAATCTTATCAATTTCATCTATGTAAATAATCCCCCGCTGGGCTTCCTCAACGTCGAGGTCTGCCACCTGTAGCAGTCGCAGTAGGATATTTTCTACATCTTCCCCCACATACCCCGCTTCTGTAAGCGTGGTAGCATCTGCTACTGCAAAGGGCACATCCAGAATACTCGCCAGCGTTTGCGCCAGCAGAGTTTTCCCGCATCCCGTCGGGCCAATCAGAAGAATGTTAGATTTTTGCAGCTCTACTTGATCTTCCTGCCCACCTTTGCCACTACCTTTAGACTGGATAAAACTCAGGCGCTTGTAGTGGTTGTAGACCGCTACAGAAAGCACTTTTTTGGCTTCATCCTGACCAATGACGTGTTCATCGAGATACTTTTTCAGTTCTCTCGGTTTGGGAATTTGACTTAAAGAAATATTCCCCGAACGGGTTCGACGCTTCTGGGGAGGTTCGGCGCGAGGTACTGGTTGAGGTGCGGGTGCCCCAGAGTCCAGCAACTCCTCATCTAAAATTTCATTACATAGGTCAACGCATTCATCACAGATGTAGACTCCCGGCCCTGCAATTAACTTGCGTACCTGTTCTTGAGACTTGCCGCAAAATGAGCATTTTAGATGGGAGTCGTACTTAGACATACTTGCCTCTTACCTGAGTGAAGTAACAGTTGCTTCCGAGTGGGGAAGGTTCTGTCTGGAGATGACCTGATCGATCAAACCGTAATCTTTTGCTTCAGCAGATGACATGAAGAAGTCGCGTTCGGTATCTGCCGAAATTTTATCAAACGGCTGACCAGTATTTTGAGCTAGTAGCTCGTTCAGCTTTTGCTTATGATAGAGAATTTCTCTTGCTTGAATTTCTATATCAACCGCTTGTCCCTGAGCGCCTCCCAGGGGCTGGTGAATCATAATCCTGGAACTGGGCAAAGCCATACGCTTACCCTGCGCTCCACCTGCTAGCAAAAACGCACCCATACTGGCTGCTAAACCATAGCATATGGTAGCAACATCAGGGCGTATTTGTTGCATCGTGTCATAGATCGCCATCCCAGCTGTCACTGAGCCACCGGGGGAGTTGATGTATAGCTGAATATCTTTTTCTGGATCTTCGGCGTCTAAAAAGAGCATCTGAGCCACAATCGAGTCAGCCACATTATCATCAACCGGCGTCCCCAAGAAAACGATGCGCTCTCGCAACAGCCGCGAGTAGATATCAAACGCCCGTTCCCCCATTCCGGACTGTTCCACCACCATAGGGACGACGTTGCTGGGGAGTTGCGAGTAAATATTACTCTTCCTTAGGTTTGTGATTTCGTAATTCCGGGACAGAGATAAATCCATAACGAGCGAAACTTATATTTAAACGCTGCACTATCAGGTGAACTGGCGAGTGGCTTGTCACCACATACTTCCGTTATATCCGAATCCGCTGTATTTGACCATTCAGGACTGCGTGTGCAGATGTTGGGGCAATTTTTAAATTGCCCCGACACAAGGTTTATTCAACCTCAGACACCTCAGCTTCTAGTACGGATTCAGTAGCGGTTGCTTCTACTTCCGAATCTTCCGCTTGTGCCGCTTCTATTGCTTCTGGAGTGTTTGTTTCAGCCTGTTCCTCCGTCTCCTCAGGTGCGAGAGAGCCTTGGGGAACCAGTTCAATCGTGGCGTGTTCTTCCAGCCACTTAATCGCTTTTTCTTTGAGCAAATCGCCTTCGACAATGGTACGCAACCGTTCTAGGTCGATCTCTTGATCGGGGAACTGCTGGAGTAGCTCATTGACTCTGTCTGTCACCTCTTGCGGCTCGGTTTTGAGGGATTCGCGCTGAGCAATCTCCTCAAGTGCCAGAGTTTGTTTGATCCGCTCGATGGCTTCCGGACGCGATCGCACGCCCATTTGTTTTACCATGTCGGGAGTAAACACTTTCTTGACATCCATCCCCATCTGCCCCATCTGGATGATGGTTTGACGAAGCATGGTTTCAACTTCCCGCTGAATCAGGGTTTCCGGCAGGTCAATTTCAACTCTTTTCAAAAGTTCCTTGACAAGTGCTTGCTCTTTATTGGCTGACATTTCTTGATCGGCCTTCTCTCGGAATTTCTTCTCTAAGTCAGCTTGCAATTCAGCCAGGGTTTCAAACTCGCTGACTTCTTGGGCAAAGTCATCATCCACCGCCGGTAACTCTTTTTCCTTGAGGTCTTTGAGCGTGATGGTAAACATCGCTGTGCGACCGGCTAAATCTTGGCGATAATCTTCCGGAAACTTTACTTCTACTTCTTTGCTGTCTCCGGGATTCATTCCCACAATCCCATCGATAAATTCCCTCAAGAACCGCCCTTCTAACAGCTCTATTTGAGCGTCTTCTGCCTGACCCCCACTAATTTCTTCCTGTGCTTCATCTTCTTGTTCGCTGACAAAGCGGCTGGTATAATCGACTACCGCCACATCTCCCATCTGTGCCGGACGACCTGCCACTGGAATTAACGTAGCTTGCTCGACGCGACGCTCTTCTAAAAACTTCTCTATCGCACTGGAGTCATAGGGGACTTCTTCGGCTGTGATAGAGAGGTTGTTGTAATCGCTTAGCTGCACCTGCGGTTGGACATCTACCGCAGCTAAGAAAGTGATAGGTTCTCCAGGTTTAAACTGGCTGACTAATTCCTCGAAGTCAGAACGCAGCTCATAGTTACCAAGCGCCTCAATTGCTTCTTGCTTGAGAGCCTGCTGGAGACCATCTTGAATCAGTTCTTCCAAAGCAGTTGCTTTAATTCGGGTCGTTCCCAGTTGCTGTAGCAGGATCTGGCGAGGCACCTTTCCTTTGCGAAACCCAGGAATATTGGCTGAGCGTGCGAGCTTTTGAATCACCTGCTCGTAGGCATTTTTTGACATATCGGCTGGAATTTCAATTTCCAAGCCAATCTTGCTGGCGGGAAGCTTTTCCTGGGTAACTTTCATCAGTTAACTTCTCTCAAAACTCAGAGCGACAAGGTTGATAACAATTCGAGAGGGCGGGTATTGCAGACGTTTTCGGATGGTCGGTTCAAGCCAAATGGATACAATTTCTGTCTCAACCCCGTGATATCCTAGTTTTGCAACAGTTGGAGCTTTGGTAAATAAAACCTTACCTATCCCTCTCGTTGACATATTTGATGATAGTACATTGACTAAGCCATCGCTCTGTTGCGAATTCAATTTAGCTTGTTCGGGACTGGAAACTTCGACAAAGTCGGTGCTAAGCTGTGTAAAATTTCTTTAGAGATATTCGTTATATAACAAGCAACAGTCAATAAAAAGCGTCTTCCCGTACAAGCTCAAATTTCACGAAAAAAAATATTTAACTGTTTTGGCTCACTCTCATTAAAGCTTTTGACACCTACTATGTATTCAAGAGGAGGAACCATCTTTGTCTGATTCCTATCGCGTTGCCATTCTGGGAGCAACGGGTGCGGTGGGTACGGAGTTGCTAGAACTCCTAGAATCCCGTAACTTTCCGGTTGCTGAGTTGAAACTCTTGGCTTCTCCCCGTTCCGCCGGTCGAACTTTGCAATTTTTAGGCGAAGATTTGCCTGTAGAGGCAGTGGGCGATCGCTCGTTTGATAATGTGGATGTCGTGCTAGCTTCTGCTGGTGGCTCTACTTCTAAAGCTTGGGCATCGAAAGCAGTAGACGCTGGGGCAGTGGTGATTGATAACTCCAGCGCCTTTCGACTCGATCCTGGGGTGCCTCTCGTGGTTCCAGAGGTAAATCCAGAAGCAGCAGCAACTCATCAAGGAATCATTGCCAATCCCAACTGCACGACGATTTTGTTGGCAGTGGCGGTTTGGCCCCTGCATCAAGTGCAGCCAGTCAAACGCATTGTTGCCGCTACGTACCAATCGGCAAGCGGTGCGGGTGCGAGGGCAATGGAAGAAGTAAAAACCCACACTTCAGCAATTTTACGGGGAGAAGACCCGAAACCAGGCATTTTTCCCTACACCTTAGCGTTTAATTTGTTTCCCCATAATTCCCCGATGACCGATCTGGGTTATTGTGAGGAAGAGCTGAAAATGCTTAACGAGACGCGCAAAATTTTCGGTGCGCCCGATCTGCGAGTGACAGCAACCTGCGTGCGGGTTCCCGTACTCCGCGCCCATTCAGAAGCGATTAACCTAGAATTTGAGCAACCCTTCCCGGTAGCAAAGGCAAAGGAAGTGTTAGCGAATGCTCCTGGCGTTAAGTTGGTCGAAAACTGGCAGACCAATTATTTCCCGATGCCTATTGAAGCCAGCGGTCGGGATGAAGTGTTAGTGGGTCGGATTCGGCAAGATATTTCTCATCCTTGTGGGTTAGAACTGTGGCTGAGTGGAGACCAAATTCGCAAGGGAGCGGCTCTTAATGCCATCCAGATTGCCGAATTATTGGTAGAACGGCATCTACTGAAACCAACAACCCCAGCTTTTTCTAAATAGTTTTTTAAGCGATTTACAACAGTAGGGGGCACAGTCGTTGTGTACCCCTACCAACAAACAACCCATCACAAAACTAATCACGAAAACAGGGAGGAGTTCAAAGAGTGTGGTAAATTTTGGGCGCGTTCTCACCGCAATGGTGACGCCGTTTAAAGAAGATGGCAGTGTGAATTACGCTGTTGCAGAGCAACTGGCGGCTCATTTGGCTCAAAATGGCAGCGATGCCTTAGTAGTATGCGGCACGACGGGGGAATCTCCGACGCTAACTTGGGATGAGGAATACGAGTTATTTCAGGTAGTGCAGCGGGCGGTAGCTGGCAAAGCGAAGGTAATCGCAGGTACGGGGTCAAATTCAACCAAAGAAGCGATCGCAGCCACCGAAAAAGCCGCTAAACTAGGATTAGATGGATCTTTACAAGTTGTTCCCTACTACAACAAGCCCCCGCAAGAAGGGTTGTATCAGCACTTCCTCCGCGTCGCCCAATCCTGCCCAGACCTGCCCCTGATCCTCTACAACATACCCGGTCGCACCGGACAGAATCTCCAGCCAGAAACCGTGACTCGTTTAGCAGAGATTCCGAATATTGTGGCAATAAAGGAGGCCAGTGGCAACTTAGACCAAGCGAGTCAAATTCGACGCACTACCCCCGCAGAGTTTCAGATATACGCTGGGGATGATTCCCTGACGCTGCCTTTATTAGCCATTGGGGCTGCGGGAGTTATTAGCGTTGCCAGCCATCTGGTAGGGACTCAGCTCCAACAGATGATCCAAGCCTTTGAAAACGGTCAACCTCTGGTAGCAACCGAGATTCACCTGAAACTTTTTCCCTTATTTAAAGTTTTGTTTTGTTCAACCAATCCTATTCCCGTCAAAGCGGCTCTACAACTGCAAGGTTGGAATGTAGGTGCCACTCGTCCACCACTGTGCCATCTCTCAGAGTCAGATAGGCAAATGGTAGAGGCTGTAATGACTCAGATGGCTTTGATGTAAGGCGACGGTTTTTTGAAAAACTGAATACGTCCACAAAGGCAAGAGTAGAAAGGCAAACGGCAAAAAAGGACAAAGTAAAAAGACCAAAGACACAACCTTCTCTTTTTACTTGGGGCTTTTTACGTGCCAAAGCTGCCCTATCTTATGCAAATTTTCAACGATTTTGTATTGATTGACATTGATTGACTTAATAGAAGGAAACAAATGACTAAGAACGAAGTATCTGCACCCATCCTGAATAAGAACGAATCATCCGCACCCATCCTAAATAAGAACGAATCATCCGCACCCGCCCTGAAAGTGATTCCCCTGGGCGGGCTGCATGAAATTGGAAAGAATACTTGTGTTTTTGAATACAACGACGAAATTGTTCTATTAGATGCTGGATTGGCTTTCCCTAGCGATTCAATGCACGGCGTTAATATCGTCCTGCCCGATATGACTTATCTGCGAGAAAATCGCCACAAGATTAAGGGCATGATCGTCACCCACGGTCATGAAGACCACATTGGGGGAATTGCATATCACCTCAAACAATTTGATATTCCAGTCATCTATGGTCCCCGCCTTGCAATGGCGTTGCTAGAAGGCAAGTTAGAAGAAGCGGGCGTTTTAAACCGCACCACGCTCAAACGGGTAGGGCCCCGCGACATGGTGCGAATAGGCGCTTCCTTCTTCGTCGAATTTATTCGCAACACTCACTCCATCGCGGATAGCTTTACCGTCGCTATCCATACTCCAGCTGGCGTCGTCATCCATACGGGTGACTTTAAGATTGACCACACACCCGTAGATGGGGAGTTTTTTGATTTACAGAGGCTGGCTGAATACGGCGAAAAAGGCGTTTTATGCCTGATTAGCGATTCTACAAACTCGGAAGTACCAGGGTTTACCCCTTCTGAGCGCTCAGTGTATCCCAATCTCGAGCGCTTTATCAGTCAAGCAAAGGGACGGGTGCTATTGACGACTTTCGCTTCGTCTGTACACCGGATCAATATGGTTTTGGAAATCGCCCAAAAACAGGGACGGGTGGTATCCGTTGTGGGTCGTTCGATGCTGAATGTGATTGCCCAAGCACGCAATTTGGGTTATATCAAGTGTTCGGACAATTTATTTCAACCTTTGCAGTCGATTCATCAGCTGCCTGAAGACAAAGTGCTCGTTCTAACTACAGGTTCGCAGGGGGAGCCAATGTCAGCAATGACGCGAATTGCCAACGGCGAACACCGACAAATTAAAGTCCGTAAGGGTGATACGGTGATCTTCTCGGCAAACCCGATTCCGGGAAATACCGTTGCAGTGGTTAACACCATTGATAAGCTGATGATGCAAGGTGCGAATGTCATCTATGGTCGTGATAAGGGGATTCACGTTTCCGGTCACGGCTGTCAGGAAGACCAAAAGCTAATGATTGCTTTGACTCGTCCGAAATTCTTCTTGCCAGTTCACGGCGAGCATCGGATGTTGATTCAGCACTCCAAGACTGCCCAGAGCATGAGCATCCCTGCGGAAAATATGGTAATTATTGACAATGGGGATGTCGTGGAGGTGTCTGAAGGTGGCATCCGCGTCAAAGGTAAAGTTCCTTCTGGCATTGAGCTGGTAGATAATTCTGGCGTGGTGAAAGCCAATGTGCTGAAGGAACGGCAGCAGTTGGCTGAGGATGGAATTGTCACGATTGCAGCGGCAGTGAACTGGGAAGGCAAACTGAGTGCTAAGCCGGAAGTTCACCTGCGCGGTGTTGTGACATCAATGGAACGCGATCGCCTACAGGGAATTGTCCGCGAAACCCTAGAATCTCTTTTGAGCGATCGCTGGTCAGAATTCGCCCGCACCTTGGATGATGAACTTTTAGAAGTTGACTGGATAGGGCTGCAAACTCAAATGGAGTCTGCCCTCCAGCGATTGATCCGCCGCGAATTCCAGTCTTCTCGCCCGTTGCTCGTCTTCTTACTGCAAACTCCGGAAGAAGAGCCACCTGCGAAGGCTGCGGGAAGACGCCGCCGCCGTTCGACTGCGAAGGTCGCATCCTAATCAGGCAGATAGGGAGCTTGAGGATCGTTAATGTAGGGCGAGCGCACAAAGCTTCCCTAACGCTAGAACAGATAACAGTGCAAAATTGGAGTTGGGAATAAAATTCCCTCAGAACTGGCGATCCTTTCTGGATCGCCAGTTTGAATTTGTGCGCTTAGTGATGGTGCAAAATATCAGCTTCTCGACTCGGTTCTGGTTTTTTAGTCAGTTTAGACTTTCCACCGGGTTTTTTCCCACCACCTTTTAAGCGATCGCGTGCCGTCACAATTACGATATACAGAACTGGCACAATGAATAAACTTAAGACAGTGGAGACAATGGTACCGCCTGCGATCGCAGTTCCTAGAGAACGTCGGCTGGCGGCTCCTGCTCCTTCGGGATTTACCAGAGGAGCAATACCCAAGACAAAGGCGAAAGTAGTCATCAGAATTGGTCGCAAACGCTCTTGGGAAGCTTCAACCACCGCCTTGGTTGCTGACATCCCGCTTTCTCGGAGTTGGTTGGCAAATTCCACAATTAAAATTGCATTTTTACTCGCCAAACCAATCAACATTACTAGACCAATTTGGCAATAAACATCATTAGACAACCCGCGCATCGATTGAGCTAACAATGCCCCTAAAATTGCCAGCGGAACTGAAAGCAGAATAATGAAGGGGTCAACATAATTTTCATACTGAGCAGCCAGCACCAAGAACACAAAAATAAGTCCCAAACCAAAAATTATTGGTGCTTGACCGCCAGACTCAATTTCTTCTAGTGAAGTCCCCGACCATTCATAACCTAAGCCAGCTGGTAAAACCTCTTTGGATACCTGCTCCATTGTCTTAATTGCTTGTCCTGAGCTATAGCCAGGAGCAGCAGAACCAGTGATTTCAATGGAGCGATATAGATTGTAGTGATTAATAGTTTGCGCTCCAGTCGTTGGAGTAACTTTTACCAAATTGCTCAAAGGAATCATCTGATTTTGTTGGGAGCGGACGTACAGATTACCAATATTTTCCGGGTTAGAGCGAAACTGTTTGTCTGCTTGCACGTACACCCGATAATTTCTTTGCTGTAAATTGAAATCATTTACATATTGCGAACCCAAGAATGTTTGCAGTGTATTAAAAATATCGTCTACCGAAACTTGCAACGCCTTAGCTTTGTTGCGGTCAACTTCGATTAGTAGCTGTGGCGTATTTGCGGCAAAAGTGCTAAATACTTGTTGCAATCCAGGTGTCTGGTTAGCACGACCTAATAGTTGACCCATTGACTGAACCAAAGACTCTAGGGGACTATTACCGCGTTGGTCTTGCAACTGATATTGGAAGCCGCCAAAACTGCCCAAACCTTGAATTGATGGAGGATTAACGGGGAAGACTCTTGCTTCGGTGATACCTGATAGCGTACCAAATAAACTGCCAATAATCGCTTGCACTGACTGCTCTTTTTTATGGCGTTCTTCCCAAGGTTTGAGAGTAGTAAATATAATCCCATTGTTAGAAGTATTACCGCTAAAACTAAAGCCACCTACTACGAAAGTTCCGACTACTTCAGGGTTTTTAAGAATTTCTTTTTCTACCTTGTCCATAACTTCGCCTGTATATTGCAGGGAAACGCCTTCTGGCCCTTGGACAAGCGTGATGAAATAACCCTGATCTTCTTCGGGAAGAAACGCTGTAGGTACGCTCAGATAAAGCCAAGCAGTTATTCCCAAAGAAACGATAAACAACCCGACTACGAAGCCTCGAAAGCGTGTCAGGAAGTTAAGCGATCGCTTGTATCCTCGCCGCGTCCAGTCGATCGCTCCATTAATTCGGTCAAAAATCCAGCCAAGCCATCCTCCAGGCTTTTGTCCCTGACGCAATAACAAAGCTGAAAGAGATGGAGTCAATGTAATAGCAATAAAGGTAGAAATAGCAACTGAAAAAGCAATTGTTAATGCAAATTGCTTGTACAGCGCTCCCGTTGTTCCGGGAAAAAATGCAACTGGAACAAACACCGCCATTAGCACCAGTGAAGTTGCAATTAAGGCGCTAAAAAGTTCCCGCATCGCTTCACTTGCAGCTGCACGAGGAGTCATCCCCTTTTGCTGGATCAAGCGATCGATATCCTCAACTACAACGATCGCATCATCAACCACCAAGCCAGTAGCTAATGTAATACCAAACAGAGACAAGCTATTAATCGAAAACCCGAATACCTTGATAAAAGCAAAAGTTCCTATCAAGGAAATGGGAATTGTCACTGCTGGAATCAAAGTTGTTCGCCAATCTTGCAAAAAAACAAAGATAACTAAGACGACCAAAACAATCGCTTCAAATAGTGTTTTAACTACTTCTTTGAGCGATTGTTCAACATACAAAGTTGTGTCAAACGCCACCCGATATTGCAAACCAGGCGGAAAGCGGGTAGCCAGTTTTGCCATTTCTGCTTTCACTGCTCTAGCAACATCCAAAGCATTACTACCGGGAAGCTGAAAAATACCCAAACCTACAGCATCATTGCCTCGAAATCGCAGAAAAGAGCTGTAATTTTCCGCTCCTAATTCTGCTCTCCCCACATCCTTAAGTTTGACAAGCGTGCCGTCAGTATCCGTTTTTAAGACAATTTCCTCAAATTCAGAAGCTTCTGTCAGCCGACTGACTGCACGCAGGTCAATTTGATACATTTGCCCTTCTGGAGCAGGTTCCTGACCAATTCGCCCAGCACCGACTTGTAAGTTCTGTTCTTGGAGTGCGTTGACTACATCTTGAGCCGTTAAACTACGACTAGCAAGCCGATTCGGGTCTAGCCATAAACGCATAGAATATCGGCGTTCGCCGAAAATTTGCACGTCACCAACGCCCTTTAATCTTTTCAGAGAATCTGTTAAATAGAGGTCTGCGTAATTGCTTAAAAATATGTTGTCGTACTCTTTATTTTCGGCGTACAAACCAATTGCTAAGAGGATGTTGCTGGACTGTTTTGTTACCGTGACCCCAGTTTGTTGTACGGCTTGTGGTAGCTGCGGTTGGGCGACGGAAACTCTATTTTGAATATCGACTGCGGCGATATCTTTGTTCCGGGATGAGTCAAAGGTAGCTGTAATTGTACTGGTGCCATCGTTACTACTGCTCGAACTCAGATATTTTAATCCCTCGACTCCATTAATTTGCCTTTCTAAAATGTTGGTCACAGCGTTTTCTACGACTTCAGCACTAGCTCCGCTGTAGTTAGCCGTAACGTTAATTTGAGTCGGGCTAATTTCTGGAAACTGGGCGATAGGTAGAGTGGGAATACTAATTCCTCCCACTAGCAAAATAACTATAGCGCAGACTGTAGCAAAGACTGGTCGCTTAATGAAGAAATCGGCAAACATATTGTTGATAATTGGTAATTGGTAATTAGTGGGTATTAAGTATTAGATATTAGAGATTTGTGGAGAAGATTCTCCATTATCCTACCCATTACCTATTACCCATTACTGATTACTTAGACTCAGGAAGAATGGGAGCGCCATCCGACAAATTCTGAAGGCCTGAGATGATAACTTTTTCTCCTGGTTCTAATCCTTCTAGCACTTGATAGTTATTTTTCTGGATCTGACCCAATTTTACGGGCTTTTGCTTAGCCACAAGTTTGGGTTGTCCTGATTGTTCTGGTTGTCCTGGTTGAGGTTGTTGTGTTTGCGCCACAAAAACAAAAGTTGCTCCACCCAAGCGAGAAATAGCGCTAGTTGGGATTAAAACTCCCGGCCGTTCTTGCCAAATCAAATTAGCTTTGATAAATTGTCCATCCCGCAGTTGTCCTTGTGAATTGTCAAAGCTAGCTTTTGCTTGGATGCTTTGAGAATTGCTCGTTACTCTAGGCGAAATGAAGCTAATTTGACCTGTACCTAGCACCTTTCCTTGAGAATCCTTCCCTTCAACTCTCTGCCCCAAGCGTAAATCTGGCCCTCGTTCTAGCGGGATAGATAACCGCAGGTCTAGCGCTTGGTTTTGAGTAACCGTGGCAATCGTATCGCCACTCTTAACGTAGTCCCCTAACTTGACTGGGATAAGTCCGACAACGCCAGCGATGGGGGCGATAATTGTGGCATCTTTCAGTTCTTCATTGGAAAGATTGGCGTTGGCTTCAGCTTGCCGTACCCCTGCTTGCGCTTCGGAAAGGCTGGCTTGAGCTGCCTGAATGCCTTGGTTGCTAGCATTTAAGGCGGCTTGGGCGGCGCGGATATCGCGGGTAACTTGGTCTAGTTGCGCTCTGGGCAACGCGCCTTGCTGTACGAGGGTGGAAGTGCGGCGGAGGTTTTCCTGTTGTAGTTCCACTTCAGCGACACGAGAAGCCCGTTCTGCTTCTAAGGCTTTAATTTGGGAGGCGGCATTGGCACGGGTGGCGCGGGCGGCGTTAACAGCCTGGAGGACGCCAGCTAATTCTGCTTGTCTCTTTTCGCGGCTGAGTTGGACTAAGGGCTTCCCAGCCGGAACGCGATCGCCTTCAGCAACAAAAATCTGACTCACTCGCCCGTCAATTTCAGGCTTTAATACCACTGAACGTTGCGCTTCTAAAGCACCGACAAACTCGGAACTTTCCTGAATTGTCGCTGTCTCTATCGTTGATAGCTTGACAGGAACTCCTTGAGGTTGACCCGCCGCCGCCGCAGTCGCATTCGGTACATCATTAGCACGGCTATGCCACCACCGCCAACCAAAACCTGCACCGACGATTAAAAGGATAATTCCCAGCGCCACAGACCAACGCTGTCTTTTCCTTGGTTGATACGCAAACTCATCGTTTTCTAGAGCCTGACGATCGTCTGCGATCGCAGACGGTTCTGCGTCAATTGGAACTGGAGACGGGGAATCAGGATCGGGCATTGTCGTTTCCTCTCCTTTTACTTAAGTTTGATAGCAAACCGCTCTACGCTTACAAAGCGGTACTTAAACGACTTTTAACAACGTCGCGATTGGCTTATATAGTTTTCTTAATCGGCTTGCGCTCATCGCCACCCCACCTCAGCCGGATGATTGCGAAAGAGAGACAGCAAGATAATATCTACATATATTAAAATCAAATGCAACAATTAATTGTATCAGTTTGATATAAATGCTGGAATTAGCTACTTTAGGTTTACTACAACGCGAACCGCTACATGGCTACCGCCTAAAACAGCAACTAGAGCTGTTCATGAGTGGTTGTATCAGCGTCAACTATGGAGCTATTTATCCGCTCTTGAAGCGCCTGGAAGAACGGGGTGCAATATCAGTGCTGGTAGAGGAGGAAGGAGAAGCGGGTTCGATCCGCAAGATTTACAGCATTACGGATCGAGGGCGCGAGCGATGGATGCACAAAATGATGGAATATCCCCATGAAAGCTGGGTGAATGCTCGCTCTCGCTTCACGATCAAGTTTTTCTTTTTTGGTCACTTAGAACCTGCCAAACGGATTAAGTTGCTGGAGCATCGCTTGATGGTTTGTCGGCTGCGCCTGGAAAGCCAAGAAAGAGAATCGCTGCCAGCAGAACCTTACCAGGCAGAAGTTTGGCACAGATGTAAAGCAGTGATTCAAAGCGAAATCGAATGGTTGAACGAACGACTGGCGTCTGAACGAAGCGAACCCTCTCTGGGAATTTCGGGGCAAAGCCAGGTAGAGGCGGGAATCATCGCCACTTGAGAGACATCGAATACTGCAATCAAATAATGGCAAAGCCATGTCAAGGGAAATACAGGGGCTATCTGCTTTAGGGCTAAGGAAATCAATTATTTCTGGCAGAATGCACCAATATCAGGCTTAGGGTTCTGCATTTTCAGGTTCTTGCCCCAATTCACAAAAATTCGTTTGCCAAGCACATTCGCAACCCAGTATCCTTCTTAAGGTGCTTGAGCTAAAGAAAAGAAGTTTTTCTAACAGCGCAGACCAAATTCAAAAACTTATGCCAAATTCTAGTCATCCGTTTCACTGGGTAGGAACTGGTTTCATGGCTGTGGGTGCGAGTGCAGCGATCGCCATGAGCTGTGCAAAAGTCAGTGTTGCACAAGAAAAGCCTCCGCTTACTCAGCCAAATCCTACTTCCGCTGAAAGTAAGGGAACCCCGTCGGTTGCCCCTACCCCAGCGCTTCCCGCAATCTCTTCCCAGACGCTAAAGGAAGCCGTTAGCCGAGATGGAGCTAACCCTCCAGACTCAACGGGAGCCAAGACAATTGTTTCCCAGTCGGCTCCAGCACAATCGCCACAAGCACCCGCCACGCTGGAAAGCCTACCCCCTGAATATCTCAACCCCAGCGCTAATCCCCTACAATTTCCGACCAGATCTGAGGAAGTGCAAATTCAAAACTTCCAACGAATTACCCTACAACAAGCTCTGGAGCTGGCACGGCGCAACAATCGGGATTTACAAGTGGCAATTCTTACCCTAGAGCGATCGCGGGCATCCGTGCGAGAATTTCGGGCGGCTGAGTTTCCAACAATCGGCGTAGAATCAAATTTTACTAGGTCAGATTCCCCGAATGCTGAGCTACAAAATCGGCGACAACAGTCATCCCCATTAAACCCATTCTTGGGGAATGACGACGATAATACTGTTTCGACATCCTTTGACACCGGCCTGCAAGTGAGTTACGAACTCTACACCTCCGGGCGGCGCGGGGCACGTATCCGGGCGGCAGAAGAACAGCTGCGATTCGATCAGTTAGAAGTAGAACGCCAGTCCGAGCAACTACGCCTGGATGTCAGCAATGCTTACTACGATCTGCAAGAAGCCGACTCCCAAACTGAGATTTCCCAAGCAGCAGTGACAGATGCCGCCAGGAGTCTCCGGGATGCTCAATTGCTAGAACAAGCTGGACTTGGAACGCGATTTGACGTACTGCGGGCGCAGGTGCAGCTGGCAAATGCCGTGCAGGATCTCACTCGCAGCCGGAGTCAGCAGAGCATTGCCCGCAGGCAATTAACGAGGCTGTTGAGTCTAGGGGAAACCGTTGAGGTGGCGGCAGCAGATGAAATTGAGGTCGCTGGTGAATGGAATCTAACACTAGAACAGAGTATTATCCTCGCCGTGAAGAATCGCGCCGAGCTAGAACAGCTCTTGGCTCGACGGAACATCAGCCAAGAGCAAAGGCGCATTGCCCTAGCGGCAACCAGACCGCAAGTCAACCTCGTTGCCAACTACAGCGTTTTAGGGGTATTAAATGACGATATCGGGCCAGCCGATGGTTTAACCCTGGGGGCGCAATTCCGATGGGATTTTTACGATGGGGGAGCCGCCAGAGCGAGAGCCAGTCAGGAAGAAACGAACATAGCGATCGCTGAAACTCAATTTGCCGACCAGCGCAACCAAATCCGCTTGGAGGTGGAACAAGCTTATTTCAACTTAAGGTCGAATGCTGAGAATATTCAAACTGCCTTTTTTGCCGTTACCCAGGCAGAAGAAAGCTTGCGTCTAGCAGAGTTACGATTTAGATCCGGCGTTGGCACCCAGACAGATGTCATTAGCGCTCAAACCGAGCTAACTCGTGCTAGAGTAAACCGTCTTACCGCGGTTCTGGATTACAATCGCTCTCTGGCAGCTCTCGAACGGGCGATCAGCAATCTCCCAGATAGTCAACTTTTCGATCAGCCCCAATAGGGTGATCAAAGTAAATCGATCCTACGGTGTCTCAAAACACCACTGGCATTTCAGTAGAGATGGGCTTTGCTAAATTTGTATAATTTCTTAAGATTTGTTAATAGAAGCGAGGTGAGTTAAAAGGCGGATGGCTAATATTACATTTGTCAATGAAAATCAAGAAGCGATCGCAGCGGATGGGGCTAACTTAAGAGAAAAAGCCCTCCAGAACGGCATTGATATCTATACCTTTAGGGGAAAGATGATGAACTGCGGGGGCTACGGTCAATGCGGTACCTGCATTGTGGAAATTGTGGAAGGTATGGAAAATCTTTCGCCTCGCACTGAGGTAGAAAATCGCAAACTGAAGAAAAAGCCAGAAACCTATCGCTTAGCTTGTCAAACTCTTGTAAATGGCCCAACAAGTGTGAAAACAAAGCCGCGATAAAAAATTGAAGGTTTATTAACGCAAAGATCGCAAGGATTTCGCAAAGTTACGCAAAGGCAATGAGAAATTCTCTGCCGGACTCTGCGATTCCTTTGCATCCTCTGCGTTTAAGTTTTCTCGCTCTACTGCCTAGAACCATCCTCCTAGCGGCACTAGCTTGAAAAATTCTTGCTTGATCTTTTGATAAATTGGAATCTTCCCGGTTGGATGTGAGCATACCCGGTCGTACCTAAAAAGTCGTACCTAAAAATAAGGGAACATCTTGAGATCGCATCGCATCGTTTCAGAACTTTACCCAACCGATGCACAGCAGCACCAGAAGCGCCGATGATTGGTCGTGAAATTCGGCAATTGTGGGTCGGAAAACTAAGGAAATATCCCATTCTATTTGTGGTCGAACAAGATGTCGTAGCCGTTTTTCATGTTCGGCACAGTCGCCAAGCTTATTTGGGTGACGAGTCTGAGTAAGGTTGTTGCGTAAAATATGCGATCGCTTTTCTCTTTCCTTTAAGAATAAAGCGCGATCGCGAAGGGCCGACCTGTCGGTTCGCTTTTTATATTGGTGAGAGCGCGATCGCCTCAATGTCTGCTCCAGGAGAGCGATCCCACTGTTTAGGGGAAGAGTGCGCGATCGCTATTTTGGCTTCTTGGGATCGCACTCTCCTCAAGACAGACGCCGGATGATATGCTTAAGGGTGGTGCTTTAAAGTTAATTAGAGGCTGGGTTCAATGCAAGTTAACGATCTTGGTTTTGTCGCCAGCATCCTGTTTGTGCTGGTTCCCACAGTTTTCTTGTTGATTCTGTACATCCAAACTGCTAGCCGCGAAAGCAACAAGAATCCTTAATCATCTGTATCGAACAAAATCCCCCCGCTGTAGTACGGACAAGGCTCTTGCCATGTCCTTCTGGCGAGGGGAATTTTTTTATGGTTAGGCTTGGCTTAGGTTTGGCGTTTCTTAGGTAGTCGCCGTGCGGCCTAAGAGAACGGGACAATTTGCATAAACTCGCACGTAGTCGGATAGCGAGGTTCCCAGCAAGCGATCCAAATCTGGTAAACCTTTGGCAATCGAAGGACGGCGATCGGGAGAACCCAGCATTAACAAATCAACATTTGATTCCTCTGCCAAACGACAGATTTCTGGGCCTGCTTTACCATTTCCGGTGACACACTTATAAGAAATGCCTTGTTTTTTAGCGGCAGCGATCGCAGGAGCAAGTACAGGATCTTTTTCAGCGTTAGCGGCTTCTTCAAAACCTGTCCGAGCTTTGTTAACGTGAACCAGAACCAACTGCCCACCCTTTTTATCTCGCAACAGAAACAAAGCCAGATTTAAGCATTGTTGTGCCGATTCTGAGCCGTCCATTGCAACCATGATGCGGTTGATTTTCTTGACGTAAATATCGTCTTTCACCAACAACATTGGGCGGGAAGACAATTGGAAAACATATTGGCTGACCGAATTTTCTAAAATGGATTCCAGGCGCTTCAACCCCCGCGAACCCATAATGATCAAATCAGCATTTATTTCTTCTGCTACCTGGCAAACCGTATCCTTCGGATCGCCCTGCCTCAGCATGGTGTTAACGTGATTTGGGTCTAGGTTCAGAGTCTGGATGGCTGTAGCGAGAATCCTGCCTCCCTCTTCCCACTTTGAAGTCATGGACTCAGTGGTAATTTGAGAAGGAACGACGTGCAAGATAGTGACCGCTGCCCGTTGGATCGAAGGCAGTTCTATCAAAGCCTTGAGCATCTCTTCAGAATGTCCAGTTCCAGAGTCTGCTAACAAAATTTTTTCAATCATCGAAATGCCTCTTTATCAGAAAAAATCGCTCTGTTTTTATTGCTTTCTGACCCAATGAATCGGGAAGTAGATGTTGATGAAAGTGTGATAACTGCTAACAACAGTAACCGATTTATCTGGGAAGTGAGTTTTTCATCATTCAGCATACTTCTGATAGTGACGTTAATTTTTAACGATTTATGACACTGCTTTAATAAGCGCAAAAAATATTCATTAATTTTTGTAACTTAATTAATCGGAACACGTCAAAGGAGCATCTACACTCGCTGTATCTTAGAAAATTTGCTAGTCATCAAACTTCTGACGCTCTTTCCCTTTGACGCCCCACCACAAGATAGACATCAACCATTTGCTGTTTGCCCTTCAGTGGCAATGGCCCCCAAGATTCAACCAGAAACTGGTTATCAAGATGAACCAGGGTTTCCTTGCCGATGAGGACGCGGCAGTTGCTTGGTTGGCGGTGTTTCTCGCAACTTTCCAAGCGAGCGGCAGTATTAACGCTGTCCCCAATGACGCCATATTCTAGGCGGTCTTTGCCTCCTAAACTGCCAACGACGACGGGACCCGTAAAAATTCCAATTCGCATCTGGATGACTGGCAAGCCACGAGTTTTCCAGTTTTGGTTCAATTCCTCTAGAATTTCGCCGATTGCTAGAGCGCATTCTATCGAGCGCTGGGCATCAAGAGCGACTTCCTCCTTGTGGATGCGATCCATCGGCACGCCAAACACAGCCATGAAGCCATCCCCGGTAAACTTGTTGATAATGCCTTCATGGCCGATGATTTCGTGGGTGACGACATCCAGCATTTCATTTAACCATTCCAGCAAAGCTTCCGGAGGCATTTGTTCGGCAATGGTACTGAAATCTTTGATATCTGCAAACATCATGGTTGCGATTAGCTTAATTCCTGGTAATTTCCCAGATTTGATCAAGCGATCGCGTCCTTTCCAGAGAGCTTTGGCAACTTCCGGTGAAGTATTCTGTCCCAAAAGCTTCATGATAATTTGTTGCTGCTGCTGTGCATCATAAGAGCGGTAGGTAATGACCACCCCGCTGGTGAGGATAAATCCCAGTACGGGAGCCGACAGAGGCACCCATCCTTGCACAGTAAATAGATAGAAGCAGGTGCCCAACAGAACCCCCAAACCAACGCCGCAGCCCAAAATTAAGACAACGGGATGCCGCAACCACCAAGCCGCGATCGCTCCCAGCAGCGTCCATCCGACAATCCATAACACCTCTATCCGTTCATCCCAGAACCAAAATAGGGGTCGCTCCCCCGTGGCAGCGTCAAGGAATTGGCTGACCATCTGGGCATGAACCAAGACGCCGGGCATCTTGGCGATTGTCTTTTCGGCTGGGCTGTAGGGGGTTGAGAAAGTATCTTTGGCGCTGGGTGCCGTTGTGCCAATCAGCACAATCTTATTTTTCACCCAGTTCGGGTCAATCTGTCCCTTTAATACTTGGGTGAGCGTAACTTGCCGCGCCACGTTTGAAGATCGGTAATTTAGCAGAACTTGGTATCCCCGCGGGTCGATGTTGTGATACCCGCCAGAGTTTTGTTGGAGCGGGACAAATACCGCTTTTGCCAGTTGAATATAATCGGGATTTTGTTGGCTGGACTCTGGTGTGATGCCTACACTTTCTAAGTAAGCGATCGCTAGCCGTAGGGAAAACGAGAAATAAGTGCTTGTATCATCCGAGACAAACAATAGATTGCGACGGACAACGCCATCCGGATCGAGCAGCAAATCGTTAAAACCAACTCGATCCTCTGGAAAGCCCGGCGGCGGCGACACCAGTTCCAGCTCCGTATCGCCAAATTTCTTAATGGCAAAGATATTTTTTTCCCGGAGTTGCACCTTAAGTTCGGCATTTCCTGGTTGTTGCGGGATTTCCCGATACACATCTAAGCCAATTACTTGAGGCTGCAATGATTGCAACTTTGCCAATAGCTGCGCCATTGTCCGGTCGGATAAAGGCCATTGTTTCTGAGTGCGAATGTCGCCTTCTGTAATGCCCACAACTAAGAGGCGAGGGTCGGGACCTGGATCGGAATGTAACCGCACCAGTTGGTCTAAAGCGACGAGTTCTAGAGGTTGTAGACCGCCCAAATGACGCACTCCTAAAACGAACCCGCTCACAACAAGACTAGCGATCGCTACCACTCGCACACCCGTGAATTCCGACAACGCAATCTTGAGGCGATCGCTTAGATCCAATAGCGTGGATGTCTGGGACTTAAAAAAGCCTTTCATCATCGCCCTAGCCTTAGCGGAGCTAACATGGGGAGAAACAGAGGCAAAGACAGAGCCATAGCATTTTCTACTGTAGCTTTTGGGCTAATTTCGGGAATTGAAAACTGGTAAATTTACCGACTGCTGATTTGGCATTACCACATTATGGCACTTGGATAGTGACGGGCTACACCCCTCATTCTGGGTAAACAGTCAGGAATCATGGAAAAAGAAAAAATCGCTAATTTCTAGAAATAGGTTCGATCGAGAGAGGAAAGCGACTTACAAATATCGCCAACCCTATACAAGTCAATCTTTATAGACGACTTCTTTCCCACAACAAGATTACCGAATGCAGTTATTTCCACATTCTCCCTAGAAGCCTCTGAAGTTCCTATCCTGCCTAATTTGTACTCTCTTGAGAGGAAGGAATTAAGGGCTACCAACCACTGCATCATCCCGGCTTTGGACTGACAACACATCCAAAGTGGGAGGTTATCATAGGGTGAATGTTGATATTTCTTAAAAAAAGTTATCAATGCAGTTTTCCCCCTCTGGTATGTCCGAAATCAAGAACTCCGCGATCAAAAAGGTGTTCTTTGGTCATGAGCCGACTCCTGAGTTATGCGCCATTCTAACGGTCTATTTGGTGCAGGGAATCTTGGGTTTAGCGCGTCTAGCAGTCAGCTTTTTTCTCAAAGATGAACTGTCGCTAAGTCCGGCTCAAGTTTCGGCTTTGATGGGCATTGCTGCCATTCCTTGGGTGGTAAAGCCGTTATTTGGTTTTCTGTCAGATGGTCTACCGTTGTTTGGCTACCGGCGGCGACCCTATCTGATTTTATCTGGACTATTGGGAGCGATTTCCTGGTTTAGTCTGGCAACGATTGTGCATACAGCTTGGGCGGCGACAGTGGCGATCGCGCTTTCGTCCCTCTCGGTAGCGGTTAGCGATGTAATTGTAGACTCGCTGGTGGTAGAACGAGCCAGGGCAGAGTCTCAGAGTGATGCCGGTTCCCTGCAATCCCTCTCCTGGGGTGCCTCATCGCTGGGAGGCTTAGTAACTGCGTATTTTAGCGGTTTCCTTTTGCAACACTTCGGGAGCCATACTATTTTTGCCATTACCGCTGGTTTCCCCTTAATTGTGTCAGCGGTTGCTTGGTTAATTGCAGAAGAGCCAATTAGCGATCGCCCGGATGTCTCCACCGTTGCCAACCAGATCAAACAACTGGGAAAAGCGGTTAGCCAAAAATCAATCTGGCTACCAACCGCCTTTCTGTTCCTTTTGCAAGCCACACCGACCGCAGATAGTGCCTTTTTCTACTTCACTACCAACGAACTAGGGTTTGAGCCAGAATTTTTGGGACGGGTACGTCTCGTCACCAGTCTCGCCTCCCTGCTCGGAATTGCAATTTTTCAACGATTTCTCAAAGCCGTCCCCTTTCGCACCATTTTCACCTGGACAACGATCATCGCAGCGGCACTCGGAATGACCACGCTGCTGCTGGTGACTCATACCAACCGCTCTTTAGGCATCGACGATCGCTGGTTCAGCCTGGGAGACAGTCTGATTCTGACCGTTATGGGACAGATTGCTTATATGCCCTTGTTGGTACTCGCGGCGCGGCTATGTCCGCCTGGAGTAGAAGCAACCTTGTTTGCGCTGCTGATGTCGGTGACAAATATGGCAGGGTTATTGTCCCACGAACTGGGAGCCGTCCTCACCTATTGGCTGGGCATCACCGAAAGGAATTTTGACCATCTCTGGCAGTTGGTCGTGATTACGAATCTATCAACCCTTTTGCCGCTGCCGCTGATTGGTTGGCTACCCGCAGGCAAACCGGAAACTGAGCCATCTGGCGAGATGCCAAGCTTGCAACCGTCATCAGCCATACATATTCAGTCAGCCCCCATTCAGCATCGGGAACGGTCTTTTGTTCCTGACTTTCTTCCAGAACTCATCCCCACAGTAGAAGAACCCGCCGACTAAAAGAGGAAGGATCGAGAGTAGGCAGTGCTGATTCCGTTTCCCGTTTCAGACTGGAAACGAAAATCAGAAAGCTGCTGCACTCACTAGGCGGATGCAATGAAATTGAAGATTTTCGTCGGTTGGGACGCCAGGAAACCCAACACCTGCATCGGGTAGCGATCGCTATCCCATCCGACAAATCATTCATCCGTGTGACTTAACGTGCAGCGGCGCTAACACGTCTGTTTATAGTTCACGATCGCGTCACGAGTTTTTCTAAGCCGAACTGTTTAATATGCAAATACCCACACCAGAACGCTTTCCGGTGCCCACAGAGGTGCCCGATCAAATTCCCTACCACATTAAAAAGTGGCAAAAGGGCTATGAATCTTTGCCGCAAGAATTCGATTATTGGATTGATGACATTGAAGGGGAGATTCCCGCAGAACTAGAAGGAACGCTGTTTCGGAATGGCCCCGGGTTGCTAGATGTCAAGGGTCAACGCATCCATCACCCATTTGACGGGGATGGCATGATTGCCAGGATCGCTTTTTCAGAAGGTCGCGCCCACTTTCGCAATCGCTTTGTCCGCACACAGGGCTATGTGGAAGAACAGAAAGCCGGTAAAATTCTCTATCGCGGCGTCTTTGGCACCCAGAAGCCCGGTGGTTGGCTAGCCAATGCTTTTGATGTGAAACTCAAAAATATTGCCAACACCAACGTCATTTACTGGGGGGGCAAACTCCTGGCGCTTTGGGAAGCTGCCGAACCTCATCTTTTAGACCCCAACACCTTGGAAACCCTGGGGAAAGAATATTTGGACGGGGTTTTGCAAAATGGTGACGCCTTTGCCGCTCATCCTCGCATTGACCCTAGATGCGATCGCCAGGGTGGTGCCCCTTGCCTGGTGAACTTTGCCATTAAACCGGGTCTTTCCAGCACCATCATCATCTATGAATTAGACGCGGCTGGCAAAGTTGTGCAGCAGAACTCTCACAGCGTTCCTGGCTTCGCCTTCATTCACGATTTTGCGATTACGCCCAATTACTGCATCTTCTTCCAAAATCCGGTTTCCTTCAACCCGGTGCCTTTCCTGCTGGGATTTCGCGGTGCGGGTGAGTGTGTCAAGTTCCAGGCGGAGCAACTCACCCGGATTGTGGTGATTCCCCGCAACCCCCAACCAGGGGAAAAAATGCAAATTTTTGAAACTCAGTCGGGTTTTGTCTTCCACCATGCCAATGCCTTTGAGCAAGGGGACGAAATTTGTATTGACTCAATTTGCTATGAGTCTTTTCCAGAAGTTGAGCCGGAATCAGACTATCGGGAGGTAGACTTTCAGGCACTATCCCCCGGACAAATGTGGCGGTTCCAGTTTAATTTAAAGGATAAAGATAAAACGGTACGGCGGAGGCTTTTAGAAAGCCGTTGCTGCGAGTTTCCCTTCGTTCATCCCGAACGAGTCGGACGCCCTTATCAGTATCTATATCTGGGTGCAGCTCATGCTGCCGAGGGCAATGCGCCTCTCCAAGCTATCCTCAAGGTGGATTTAGAATCAGATTGTCGCCAACTCTGGAGTGCAGCACCCCAAGGCTATGTTAGCGAACCGATCTTTGTCCCTCGTCCGGGTGCTACCCGTGAAGATGAGGGTTGGGTGCTGACGTTAGTTTACGACTCTTCTCACCACCGCTCTGATGTCGTTATTTTAGATGCCGCACACGTCGATCGAGGTCCGGTGGCGCGATTGCACTTGAAGCATCATATCCCTTATGGGTTGCATGGCAACTTTACGTCCCACTGCTTTGCGCCCAGCCACTAGCTCTCTAGTCAGCCAATTTTGGATTTTAAAGCGGTTATGGAGGAGCGATCGCTCCTCTAAAAGCTAAAATTCGCTGACCGCTGTACTATAAATCTTTGCAAACCTAGTAATCTCCACCTTCTCTTTTGCATCAAGATAGGATACCTTTGGCTGAAGTATCCCAAGCGGAGCTGGGATGAAATTCAGCATCGTTATTACGACTTATAATCGCCTTTCCTTGCTAAAACGGGCAATTGACACTTCTCTTGCCCAAACATTCCCCTGTGAAGTCATTGTTGCGGATGACTGCTCCTCGGATGGCACCCAAGCCTATGTAAGCGGTTTAGTGGCAGCGCTTCGTGCCAAAGGTGACGAACGCCTCGTTTATCACCGCAATCAGATTAACCTGGGTCACTCGGCGACGATGAACGCTGGAGTGCAGCTTGCTAAAGGCGAGTGGATTAAGCCGGTTGATGATGATGACTATTTAGCACCGAATTTTCTAGAGGAAATGAATCGGGCGATCGCCCTGTGTCCAAACGCTGTCATTGCCTCTTGTCAGGCGGCGCAGGTTGATGTCAACGAGGTCGAACTTTACAGAACCAGACAAATTGGTCCCGGCAAAGCCTTCTCTATTCCCCAAGAAGACCTTCATTTTGGGATGCTACTAGAACTTATCCCCTTTGGTACTCCGATTCAAGTTGTCTTCGCTCGTTGGGCTTTTCTGAAATCCGGCGGTTGGGATTCTAGCTTAGATGCGAACTTTGATGACATTGATTCTTGGATCAAAATTTCCCAGTTTGGAGATGCTGTTTTTGTAAATCAGTGCCTTGCTTATCGCACAATTTGGCCTGGAGCTTACAATCAAAAGTTTCCCCTTAAAACGAGGATGGATACTAATATTTTAATCAAGGAGAAAATCTATGCTTTGGTGAGTGAAACTCACCGTCCTAAAACTCCACCCATTAAAAATATTCAAGCTTATCTTAAACTACATTGGAGTCTTGTAGCTCTCAAGCAAGGAAAAATTTTGAGTGCTATCAAAATGGCATTTCCCGCAGTTTTTTCAGTGAGTGCATGGAAGCTTTTAGTAATTAACAATCTATCAAGTTCTCAGCAACTATTCTTGCCTCAAAAGCAAGTTGATACCAATGATTCGCTGTCTAAATCAATTCCTTATTCGGAATCTATTCATAGCTCTATTGTTCCAAAAGTTCGGTCTAAAACAGCACAACTTCAAGAATTACGCATTTCTCTAAAATTCCGCTGTAGCCGGATTGCTTTCAAGCAAGGAGAATTTTTTAGCGCTATCAAAATGGCTGGAAATGGTCTCGTTTCGTTAGTTGGATGGAAGCTTTTTGGGATAACGGATTTTCCTCAATCTCTTAACAAAAAGCTCCAGAACCAAAATCATTTACTAGATAGAAATGTTCTAGTGATGGAAAAAATCTATGCTTTAGTTAGTGAAAAACACCAATCTACTATTTCCAACCTTCAAGAGTGGCAAGCTTATTTCAAACTGCGTGCAGGATTTTTAGCGATTCGGCAAGGAAAATTAGCGATCACTTCTCAAATGGTATTCCCCGCTATATTTTCCTTTGCTGCATGGAAGCTATTAGTAAAAGTTATTTTATTGCGGCAACACCATAGTAAAGAACCCTTAATTCGCCGGTTAGTGCTATACAGATTACCAGAAGGCAAAAATAAGGATTGAAAGGGAAGATAGCACCTTCCCAGATTTGTGAAAATATTACTTTTCTCTGTCCCTTTGCCTCAATCGCTTTTTTTTCTAAAGAATATTGCTTGAATCGCTTTTTGAGCTTGATATAGTGTTGTCTTAAATAATTTGTGAAGCGAGATACCCGACTTTTTTAAAAAAGCTGGGTAGCTGAAACACTAGCATCTCCCAACTAAAATAGGATTGCTATATTAGGTTTCATCTCACCCCAAGCTTTAAAAAGCCCTTAGCGAAGCGGCAGCCATTCACCGGGGTATAGCCTTGCTCCTGCACAAAAGGAAATTGTTGAAGAATGGGCTGGCCTAAGCGATCGCAATCAAAATTACCGAACTCTGTTGAACCGGGTTTGCGAAAAGCAAAAACATACGCAGTTTCACTGCGATCGCGCCTCATCGGCTTGGTATTGCTGGTTGTTGTCCTGGTATTGGCGTTGATGTACACAAACTTTGAGGAACGCCGACACCAAACAACTCAAATTCAGGCAGAGGCGCTACAAATAACTAGGCTGGCTACCGCTAACCAAGAGCGCTTGATTGACAGCAAAGGGATAATTTTAGCTCACTACCCTAACCCCGAAGCCTGGGTTAGGCAAGCCGCACCGGAAGCAGCTTTGGTTAAAACGATGCTGACGCAAAAAAGGGTAGGTACGGTGGAAGCTTCTGGCGTGGATGGTATAACGCGCTTGTATGCGATCGCGCCCTTGGAGGGCACTTGTAGGAATCAGGGCGATCGCTGCAACCTCTACGTGTTGGCGGGCAGCCGCAAAACCGTCGCTTTTGCGGCTGCCGATCGGCAGTTGTACCGCAACATAGCAGGCATGGGATTGGTCGCCGTGTTAGCGATCGCTGCTACTTGGATGGGTAGCGAGGTGTTGATGTTGCGTCGGGTGAAGGCGCTCCTGAAGGCAATGCAGCAGCTCTCAGAAGGCGATTTGAGCGTTCGTAGCGGGGTGACTCACGGTTTCGGAGTCAGGGAATTGGCGGGTGCTTTTGACACGATGGCGGCGTCGCTAGAACGTTCTGAGCGCGATCGCCAGTCGGCAGAAACTGTTTTGCGAGAACGAGAAAAAAAATATCGCTCATTGGTGAACAGCCTGCCACAGGTGCTATTCCAGACTGATGAAGCCGGATATTGGACATTTCTTAATCCCGCCTGGAAAGAAATTACCGGCTTCGCCCTCGAAGAAAGTATTGGTAAGAATTTAATCGATTTTGTTCATCCGAGCGATCGCCCACAACACCGCGAAGAATTTCGCTCCCTCATTGAACGCCAGAAAGAATTTTATCGGTATCAGGCGAGATATCTGAGTGCAAACGGCGACTATCGTTGGCTGGAAGGACACGGCAAATTAACATTGGCTTCCGACGGAACGATTATCGGTACGTCCGGCACCCTGAGGGACATTACCGATCAAAAACAGGCACAAGAAGCCCTATTAACCACAAATCAAACGCTGCAAACCCTGATTGAAACTTCACCGTTAGCGATCGTAACGCTCGATGTTAATCGGAACGTCACCCTGTGGAATCCAGAGGCTGAGCATCTTTTTGAGTGGAAATCAGCAGAAGTTGTCGGCTATCCGCTGCCGATTTTCCCCCCGGATCAACAGGAAGCGTTTCATGCCTTGCTTCAGGCTGACTTACATGGCGGAGGAGATCGTGGTAGCGGTGGCAGGGAATTCCGCAGCCAAAAGAAAGACGGCACCTTGATTGACGTTAGCCTTTGGACAGCCCTGCTGCAAGATGTCAATGGCAAGATGAGCGGCAGCATTGGCATCTTCGCCAATATTAGCGAAAGCCTGCGGCACGCTACGCTACGCAATCGCGCTCTGGAAGCGCTGCGGGAAAGCGAAACCCGTTACCGCCTCGTCGCTAAAGCCAGCAACGATGCAATCTGGGACTGGGATTTACTGACAAACCGCGTAGAGTGGAACGAATCCCTGCAAAAACTCTTCGGCTATGCGGAAACTGAAGTAGGTTTTGATGCCAGGTGGTGGTACGAAAATATACATCCAGAAGACAGAGAGCGGGTTGTCAGTGGGATTCATGCTGCAATTGACAGTGGAAGACAAATCTGGTCGGATGAATACCGCTACCGTCGCGCCGATAACTCTTATGCCTTAGCGAGCGATCGGGGATTTATCGTCCATGACGATAAGGGGAATCCAGTGCGGATGATCGGCGCGATGATAGACATCAGCGAAAGCCTGCGGCACGCTACGCTACGCAAGCAAGCTGAGGCGCTGATCGCAGGGCAAAAACAGGTACTCGAAATGATTGCCACCGGCGCAGCACTGGGTGATGTTCTGGATGTTTTGGCTCGGTTTATCGAGACCCAATCCGGTGAGGGCTTTTGTTCGATTCTGCTAGTTGACGAAAAAGAGAACAAGTTACGACATGGAGTCGCTCCTAGCCTTCCCGAAAGCTACACTCAGGCGATTGATGGTATCGCGATTGGTCCTGGTTTTGGTTGCTGTAGTAAGGCAGCGTATTTCGGTAAACCCGTGATTGTCTCAGATATTGAGAGCGATCGCCTTTGGGCGGATTTCCGAGATTTGGCATTAAGCCATCAACTACAAAGCTGTTGGTCTACGCCTATTTTTTCCAGTAACGGTAAGGTATTAGGCGTTTTTGTAATGTATCATCCCGACGCGAGGCGACCGAATCAGGATGAGTTATATCTGACCGAGATTGCGACCCAAATTGCGGGAATTGCTCTGGAACGCCAGCAAGCAGAGGCAGCATTGCAACAGAGTGAAGATCAACTGCGCTTGATTACAGATGCTTTGCCGGTGCTGATTGCCTATGTCGATTCGGAACAGTGCTATCACTTTAACAATCGGGCTTACGAACAATGGTTCGGCAAATCTCAGGCGGAAGTCATCGGACAGCCCATTAGAAAAATTTTAGGGGACTCGGCTTATCAGGCAATTCAGCCGTATGTCGAGGCAGCATTGTCCGGGCAGGAAGTAACCTACGAAAGCCCTATATCCTATGAATATGGAGGGATGCGTTGGGTCAATGCTACTTACCTGCCACATTTTGGGGAACACGGTGAAGTCAAAGGATTTATTGCCTTAGTCAGCAACATCACCGAACGAAAAGTGGCTGAGGAAGCGTTGCGGCAGAGTGAGGAACGATATCGTTCTTTGGCACGGGCAACCTCACAGATGGTTTGGACTTCCAACCCCCAAGGTGAGGTTGTGACGGATCAACCGGATTGGAGAGCCTATACGGGTCAAAGCGAGGCAGAAATACTAAGCTGGCACTGGCTAGATGCCATTCATCCAGACGATCGCGATCGCATTGCCGAGCAGTGGTCTAACGCTATCCAAACGAAAAGCCTCTATGACACAGAGTTTCGGCTGCGGCGTGCTGATGGTATTTACCGCTACTTCAATGTCCGTGGGGTTCCAGTATTATCAAAAGACGGCGATGTGCGAGAGTGGATCGGCACCTGCACCGACATTACCGAAAAAGTCCAGGCAGAGGAAGCAATTCGACAGTTGAACGCGGAACTTGAACAACGAGTCATCAAACGAACCGCGCAACTGGAAGCTGCAAATCAAGAGTTAGAAGCTTTCTGTTATTCCATCTCTCACGACTTGCGATCGCCCTTGCGTGCTATCAACGGATTTTCGCGGATTTTGCTGGAAGAATATCTAGAACAACTCGATCCGGAAGCCCAACGCTACCAGAAACTGGTGCGGGATAATGCTCAGCAAATGGGACAGCTGATTGATGACTTGCTGACATTTTCGCGCCTTTCGCGCCAGCCACTGAGAAAACAAACTGTAGCGATCGCTGATTTGGTACGTCAAGTACTGGCAGACTTATGGCACGAACAGCAAAATCGCCAATTTGAAATAAATATCGGCAATTTACCCGCCTGCGAAGGCGATCCTGCTTTACTTAAGCAAGTAGTTGTCAACTTGCTGACAAACGCTCTAAAATTCACGCGCGGTCGGGAAGTCGCCCAGATTGAAATTGGCTATCGTCATCAGTCATTTACGAATGACCCAGAACTAGAGACAAATGTCTTTTCAACCACTGTCGTTTATTTCGTCAAAGACAACGGCGCAGGCTTTGATATGCGATACGCTCATAAACTCTTTGGCGTCTTCCAACGGCTGCATCGTGCGGAAGATTACGAAGGAACCGGAGTCGGACTCGCGATCGTGCAGCGCATCATCCATCGCCACGGCGGACGTATTTGGGCTGAGTCAGGCGTTAACCAAGGCACAACATTTTACTTTACCCTGGCAGAGGGAAATATTCATGAGTGAGCGCACAGCAGAATGTTTGCTGGTCGAAGACAATCCCAACGACCTAGAATTAGCACTTTATGCTTTGCGAAAGCACAACCTTGGCGATCGCATTCAAGTTGCCCGCGACGGTGCGGAAGCCTTAGACTACATTTTCCGGACAGGTGCCTATCGCGATCGCTATCCGGAAAACTACCCCAAAGTCATTCTCCTCGACCTCAAACTCCCCAGAGTAGACGGCTTGGAAGTCTTGCAACGCCTCAAATCTGACCCCCAAACCCGCATGATTCCAGTCGTCATCCTCACCTCGTCGAACGAAGAACGCGACATCGTAGAAAGTTACCAGTTGGGCGTCAACAGTTATATCGTGAAGCCGGTGAACTTTGAACAGTTTACCGAAGCAGTGCAGCAATTAGGCTTGTACTGGCTGCTGTTAAACCAGCTGCCAAGCCGCTAGCATTCTTCAGGCTAAAAATTCTAAAAACCGCAATTAAATTTACGCTCAACACCTCATAATTCAGACTGCACGCTCTCTAAAAGCGAACAGTGGTGTAACCCCGCCCACGGCTCAATTCCCTTGCTTACAAGAAGATCATCATGTCCGCTCCGCTCCAGATTTTACTGCTTGAGGATTCCCTGGCTGATGCTGAATTAACTTTGCACGAACTACGTTTGGCTGGCTTTAAACCCGACTGGCAGCGTGTAGAGACAGAAGCCGACTACCTCGCCCAACTGCATCCCGGTATCGAGCTAATTTTGGCTGACTATAGCTTGCCTCAGTTTAACGCCCTCAGAGCGCTGCAACTTTTGCAAGAGCGCGGCTTAGATATTCCATTCATCGTTATCACGGGTACGGTGAGCGAAGAAGTGGTGGTGGAGTGCATGAAGCAAGGGGCAGCGGATTATCTACTGAAAGACCGTCTGATGCGGCTAGGATCGGCAGTAGCGCAAGCCCTACAAGCCAAACAAATGCGCGACCAAAAGCGGCAGTCTGAGGCGGAAAAAACCAGATTAATCGCCGCTTCACAAGAGAGCGAGCAACGATTTCGAGCGCTGATCGAAAATGCGACCGACATCATCATCATTGTTAACGCCAGCGGTCAAGTGACTTATGTGAGTCCCTCTGTCAATCGGATTCTAGGATACGCACCCGATGGACTCATAGGCAAAAATGCTTTGACATTTATTCACCCAGAGGATGTGCTACTGGTTAAGCAAAGGCTGAAAAATTCGATTCAAAATCCCAATGTGACTCAGCGACTCGGTGAGTATCGCGTGCAGCATCGCAATGGCTCTTGGGGGATCTTCGAGGCAGTCACCACTAACCTCCTGAACGATCCGGCGGTGCAGGGGATTGTCGTCAACTGCCACGACATTACTGAGCGCAAGCAAGCCGAGGAGCAACTACGACACCATGCGTTCTACGATTCGCTTTGCGGTTTGCCGAATCGGACATTATTTCTCGAACGTCTTGCCAGCCAAATCAAGCGTTCCCAAAGAGACAAAGACAGTTTATTTGCTGTTCTGTTTCTGGATTTGGATCGCTTCGAGATGGTCAAATATAGTCTGGGACACCTGGTAAGCGACCAACTGCTCATCGCTACAGCTCGCAAACTGATGACCTGCCTCCGTCCTACGGACACCCTAGCTCGGATTGGCACAGACGAATTTGCAATTCTGCTGGAGGATATTCACGATGTTAGCGATGCGATTCGCGTTGTCGAGCAGATCCAGGGGGAACTGAATTCGCCTTTTAACTTGGATGGGCGCGAAGTATTCACCACGACTAGCATTGGGATTGCCTTTGCAGGAAAGGGACAAGAGGGATGGGAGCCGGTTCGGAAAGCATCTGCCTCTATGCCGCTTTGTCCCTCTGCACCCTCTCACAATAACCTCTTGCCTCGTCCGCAAGACCTGCTACGGGCAGCCGACACGGCTATGTATCATGCCCGGTTAGAGGGTAAAGGTCGCTATGTTGTCTTCCATCGGGCCATGCATACCCTTGCCGTGGCACATTTGCAGTTAGAAACGGATCTGCGACGAGCGATTATCGCTACGGAATTTCAACTTTACTACCAGCCAATCGTCGAGCTGGCGACGGGTAAAATTAAGGCTTTTGAGGCTCTGGTGCGTTGGAATCACCCGACTCGTGGCATGGTTCCCCCAAGCGAGTTTATCCCTGTGGCAGAAGATACGGGTCTGATTATTCCCTTGGGTACTTGGGTATTGAACGAAGCTTGCCGTCAGCTAAAAGTTTGGCAGCAGCAGTATTCTACGACTCAGGGTTTGGCAATTAGCGTGAATCTCTCTGGTAAGCAGTTTTCGCAACCAAATTTGATTGAGCAGATTGACCGAATTTTGAGGAAGACTGGCTTGGATGGACACTATTTAAAGTTGGAAATTACTGAAAGCTGCTTGCTGGAAAATGCTGAAGCTGCCGCCATCCTGCTTTGGCAATTGCGAGATCGAAATATTCAATTATCGATTGATGATTTTGGTACGGGTTATTCATCCTTGAATTATCTGCACCGCTTTCCCCTTAATACATTGAAAATTGACCGTTCTTTTGTGAACCGGATGGGAGCGGGTGGCAAGGATGCAGAGATTGTCAAGGCAATCGTGGCGTTGGCTCATAATTTAGGAATGAGTGTGACGGCGGAGGGGATAGAAACGGCTCAACAGTTGGCACAACTCAAGGCATTGCAATGCGAACGAGGACAGGGATATTTTTTCTCGAAACCTTTAGATAATGGGGCTGCGGGACAGTTGATTTTGGCACAGTTGCAAGTTAATTCATGATGCGCGTTATTGGTCTGACGGGAGGCATTGGTACTGGCAAAACAACTGTCTCAAATTATCTTGCCAGTCACTACAATTTGCCGGTTTTGGATGCGGATATTTATGCTAGAGAAGCTGTAAAAGTGGGTTCGCCGATTCTCGGCGAAATTGTTAAGCGTTACGGAGCCGATATTCTGCTACCGGATGGAACGCTTGACCGCCGAAAGCTGGGCAATATTGTCTTTAATTCGCCCGAAGAGCGGCGTTGGCTAGAGCAACAGATTCATCCTTACGTGCGCGATCGCATGATTGAAAAAATGCAAGCACTCAACTCGCATCCGACTGTAGTGTTGGTGGTGCCTTTGCTGTTTGAAGTGGGGATGACGGCTCTGTGTACGGAAACTTGGGTCGTATACTGTTCCGAACAACATCAACTTCAGAGATTAATCAAGCGAGATCGCCTAACTTTAGAACAAGCGCAAGCCAGGATTACTAGCCAAATGCCCATTCAGGAGAAATGCGATCGCGCTGATGTAATTTTAGATAACTCTTCTAGCCTAGAAGCTTTGCTCAAACAGGTAGATATGCAATTAAAAATGCAAAATTAAAAATGTGGGAGTTGTTAGTGTCATGAGTTTTTTATCGCCTATATCTTGACTTCTTCTCTGTCTCTTGAAAGGAAGAATGCCGAGGTTTAGGTCCTTCCAATCGTGAAAACTTCATGACACTGACGAAATTTCTAATTTTTAACTATTCTGCATCGCCTCCCACAATGACATTGCGAATGCGGAGACTTGGCCCACCACAACCAACTGGCAAGCCGTTCTGACCTCCCTTACCGCAGCCGCCGGATTCATCCCAGTAGAAATCATCCCCAATTGCTTCAATATCCGCCAAGGTGCTGAAAACATTCCCCGACAGCGTCACATCCCGAACGGGTTCAGCAATCTTGCCGTCGCGGATCATCCAAGCTTCAGCGGCGGAGAAAGTAAACATTTCTCCATTCGTCATACCACCCAGCCAGTTACGAGCGTAGACGCCTTCTTTGATCCCTGCAAATAAATCCTCCACGGGCGTTGTACCCCGCTCAATCCAAGTATTCGTCATCCGAACAAGGGGGGGATAGTGGTAATTCAGACAACGGGCGTTGCCAGTGGGGGCTTCGCTCAGCTTTCCAGCAGTTTCGCGGGAGTGGAGGCGTCCAACTAAGATGCCATCCTTAATTAGCTGAGTCGTGGTAGCAGGCGTCCCTTCATCATCGTATAAGTAGCTGCCACGATGACCGGGAGGAGCAGCACCGTCAAAGATTTGCAGTTCTTTGGGTCCAAATCGGCGTCCCAGGGTCATCACTTCTAAGATATCCGGGTTTTCATAAGCCATGTCTGCTTCTGAAAGGTGCCCAAAAGCTTCATGGACAAATAAACCGCTGAGAATGGGGTCGATGACGACCGTGTAGGTATTGCCTTTCACAGGAGGCAGAGAGAGGGCGTTCACGGCGCGGAGAGCCGCACTCCGAACCTGATCGTCCAAATTAGTTAAGTCTTCGTAGGCTTTGCGGGAGCCAGTCGTTTCGCGTCCAGTTTGCACGGTTTCGCCATTCCGCGCAGTGGCGGCAAAGCGCATTTCCATATCTACCCAAGACTGCTCAATCAGCGTTCCGTCTGAGGTGGCGAGGATAATTCGCTGGGAACTGTCGCTGTAGCGCACAGAGGTGGTGGTGATTGAAGGGCTAGCGCTTTTGAGGATTTCAGTGTAGCGATCGCACAATTGCTTCTTGGTTTCCAGCGATATCTCTCGCGGATCGCTGCCTTCTAGGGGAAGTTGGCAAGTCGCCTGTACTGGCTCAATCGGAGCCAACAGGGTTTCTTCATCGCCAATAATCCGAGCGGCAGTGATCGCTTCTTCAATTCGGTCTGCTAAGGTAGAAAGCTGATTAAAGCTGGCAAAGCCCCAGCCGCCCTGGTAACAAGCCCGGACTTGTCCACCAATGGAGATGCCTTCAGTGAGGGTTTCGACCTTATCGCCGCGCAAAAAGATATCAGTTCCTTCGGCTTCTTCTATCCGAACTGCCAAATAATCGACTTGAGGTGAGTAACGAGCGATTAAGTCGGCGAGCAAGTTTTTGGCATCAGCCAGTAAGGTCGGCATTTGTCTTGCAGCAACATTAATAAACTGCTTCCATTGTGCAATTATTTGGTCGCACCTTGCCACTGGAAGCAGGAAACGAGGAGCGGGGGAGGTTATGGTAATCAATAGAGATACAAAATACGAAAACCCCTTTTCCCTAGGAAAAGGGGTTTTTAAAGTCAGATGCACCTGTTACTACCTGGACAAGAATCTCTAATATTAAAGAGGCATTTCATTGATGGATGGCGGTGGTGATGCCGCAGCATCGTAAATTCTTAATTCTTGGACGTTCCAACGGTTGAGAATTGCTTCAGCTTGACGCACCTCTGCTTCTGTGCCCTCAACGATCAAGAAATAGTCCCCATGATGAATGCGATCGTTGTAAATTGCGGCTTGCTCATCAGGAATCCCGTAGCCAGTCAAGGCACCTAATAAGCCGCCTGCGGTTGCACCAATCACACCACTGGTTAAAGTAGTCGCTAAAGCCGTGGCTGCCACCCCAATAATGCTAATTGGCCCTAATACGGGAATGGCGGCAATGGTGCCTAGTCCCAGCGCCAAACCCAAGACGCTTCCGGCTGCACCACCCGCGATCGCGCCAAGGGTCGTTCCTTCTTGCGCTTTAGAAGCCGGAGGCGGGGATACTGGCTCAGACTCTTTGTTGATTGCAGAAACCTGATTCATTGGAAAGCCAGCAGCTTTTAATTCCTGAATTGCGCCTTCTGCATCTTGCAAGCTTGAGAACACGCCAAAAGCTCGTTTTGGCTGAGTAAGCACCATTACCCTTTCCTCTCTAACTCTTTAGGAATCTATTCGTGATTTTGCCACAAGCGAAATCAAATTACACTTTCAAAGCCATTGCATTAGTCTTTAGCTTTCGGGGCAACTTTCGCTTGAACATCTACCGTCGTAACACCCTTAATTTCCTTCGCCAGTGGTTCTATTTTTGCCACTTGATCCGGCTTTTCTACAGTTCCTACAACTGTTACAGCTCCGTTTTTAGCATCAATTTCTAATTTGCTGCTGGGCAGGTTCGCTTCTAACTTGCTGCGAACCTCGCTTTCCAAGTCGCTATCAGCTCTTTTTAGGGGGTCGCCTGCCACTTCATTGCGTTGTTCGCGTGCCCGAATATCAGATTCTAGCTGTCTTTTGCGGACATCACTCGATGCATCGTTTTTCGCGCCTTGATCGGGTTTTGCCGAATCATCAGCCGAGGGCGATGCTGGGGCGCTGGCATTTGGACTGGCGGCTCCGGTTGCAGCAGGCGAAGAAGTCTGAGTTGCATCCGAATCGGCTCCCTGGGACGTTTTCTCATTGTTGTCGCAAGCAGCAACACTCACCAACAAGACGCCACTAAACAGTAATGTTAAAAACTTGTTCATTTTTCAATTCCTCACTTCGAGCAGATAAGAGGTGGAAGCACTTTACCCCCCACCCCGTTCAATCGTTCTCATTCAGCCTAAAGAGTCTGTTCCCGGCGGTCGATGATTTGAACCGGGCTATCCGTGCGTGGAGTCGGATCAACTACTGGAGTTTGATAGGTACCACTGGGATCGGCGATATCAGACGTGCGAGTTGTCGTTGTAGTCGTTGCATTGGTGGCAGGAGCATCGTAGATACCCCAGTCTTGAATTCCCCGATGACTGAGAATCGCTTCGGCACGACGGATATCGTCGTCGCTGCCGTCTACCATTACCAAATAATCCCCACGGGATACTCGATCGCTATAGTGTCTGGCTCTTTCTTCAGGAATTCCCAAACCGATTAATGCACCTAAAAGACTTCCTGCGGCTGCACCAATGGCACCGCCAGAAAGGGTTGTAGCAATAGCGGTGCCTGCTGCTCCCGCTAGCATGACAGGGCCAAGTCCCGGAATTGCCAAGGCTCCCAGACCAACGAGCAAGCCTGTTAGACCGCCCAAAGTACCGCCGGTGACGGCACCTGCTTTCGCACCTTCGTCGGCTTTATTGCCAACGCGATCGCTTACATCGGCACCAGCAATGTCGTTTCCTTTGTCCGCGTCACGAGCTACTACGGACACGTTGTCCATAGAAAAACCAGAATTTTTTAGTTCAGTCAGTGCTACTTCGGCGTCTCGATAGTTTGAAAATACGCCAACAGCACGCTTATGTTGTCCTAACATCAGTGTTTTCTCCGATTGCCACTGAACCTAACCAAATTGTGTTACTAACACAGCAGCATTAGTCTGTCAGTAACAGTTCAATTCTTGCTTTTTATTTGACCGAAGCCATCAATCTTCAGATATAACTTCAATCTCCAATTTTCTGTTTTTTTGTAATTTACCATCTTCCTTAAGAATTAGATCGTTACTAATTGAGGGAGTTGCACTTTGACCGTCTGCTCTTTATTAACAATCTTTTTAGGAGTCTTCAACTAGCAAGCACAGTAAGAGTTTGAGAAACAAAAGCTTATTTTCTTAACAAAAAAACATATATTAGGAAACGCTAGTAAAAAGAAAACAAATAGTTAGAGTTCTGTAAACTGTTAAATAGGAGGCGCAAGAAGTGATAGACAAAAAAAATATTTTCTCCTATTCAATGATTTTATTAAAAACAGAGGACTTTAATTTTTGGGTCAAAACAGGGAAGTATAAATAAGGTCTACTGCGTTGTTTCATCAAGTTGTCAGATTGAGGAGTTTCAGATGCGGTACTTATTATTAATTTTTGTGTCTTCCCTACTAAGCTTGGTTTCCGGACAGGCGATCGCGCAGGCAGAGTCCCAAAGGCTGGGTGTAAGCCGCCAAATCCCTTCGAGTTCAGCTTCGGATCAAAGTTTCTGGCCCCAAGCTCAGCGATTGGTACAAACTCAAATCAATTTAATTAATCGAATCGAAAGAGCGAGTGCGTCTCCCGAACCCTACCCGGCTTTTGCGGCGGAGGGGCAAATCCTCCTCCACCAGGGAGAAGTAGACCGCTTTCTCAAGAGCCAATATCCCAATCCTGCTTTGCTGTGTACCCGCACGAACGGCGTTACCCCGGCAGGCTCTAATTTAACCTTGGAGCAGGCGCAGGTGTACTGCGCTCTCTATGCTTCGACGCAGCAATTATTGCCCTTGCGTCCGGTGCTAGAACGGCGACAGTCCATTCTCGCTCCTACCAGAGGAAATCCTTTGGCAATTGGTCAACCGTCGATTTTGACCGTACCTCCTCAGCGTTTGGCGGTTCCAGTGCCCAGATTTCCCGCTCCGGAACCGCCAGTCGTTGGTGTAGCGGCAAAGACACCGATTTCTGGCTATCAGCCGCCAATTCAGCCAGCGATCGCGCCCTCCCAGCAAACAGTGACAACCCTACAAACTGCCAAAAAGTTCTTAGGGCAAGCTGTGGCAGCATTTCCCCCCTCCGCCCGTTTTACTGATATCGCGGAAACGTACCAATTAAACGAACGCAACTCTTACGCCCTATATCGGCAAGAGCCAAGCCTGTATAGCGAATTTCTTTCTCAACCCAACACCGGCATTGCCCGCGTTTTACCATCTGAGGCTTACCGTCAACAACTGAATCCACTAGGAAATCGGCTCTCGCCCAGCGTAGCAGAGCGTTTCCCATTTCCAGCTTTGCTGCAAGGGGTGGGCGGTGGTAGCGATGAGGAATCGACTCCCTCATCGGTGCGAGTTGGTCCTGGGGATGAATTTACTCCGCGCTTTGCGGTTCGGATGGAAGGTAGTAACTTTGAGATTGCCCAGCAAGGGCTGGATTATGGCTTCATGGTGGATTTGGGAGAAGTCCCCTTAGAAAACCTCGATCCCACCTTGAAGAAAGTCCGCGCCTTATCGCCGCAAACACGCCAGTTTTTCCTGAATTATCGTCCGCCGAATCAGTTGGCATCGATTCAGGTAGATCGACAGCGGTTTATCACGGGAAAGCTGGGTCAGGTGGCTTTCAGCGAACCCGTGCAACAGACGAGAGCGATCGCATCCTCGATCGACCGCCTCTCTCCAAATGCACCAGCGATGCTGAACCACACCTACTTAATGCGATTAGTCCAATTCCAGGTGCCGGAAGTGGTTCAGACGGGAGGTACCGTTTCCAGGGAACAACGCCGCTATCTTGACCAAATTTTAGAATTGCCCAGTAGCGATGTCCTGGTCGCCTTCCGTCCCGTCAGCCGCCGCGCTGATGGCAGTTACACGGTTTTATGGCAAGTGCTAACTCAGTTTCCAGATCCCCAGATTGAAGATGTGGAAAAGTACATCAAGTTGCAGTAGTGGGTAATCGGTGATTTTATTTCGAGCCAAGGTGCAAAGAAGTTATTCTTAGCGTCTTTGCGTCTTGGCGCGAAATTATCTCTTGGATTGATTCTCAAGAAAATCGTCCACCACGGCTTGTGCTTCCGGTGGAATCTCAGTGACGAGACGAATCGGGAAAGCATCGGTTGAAGCCAACTGAGCATATTCTGGGGTGAGGAAAATTGCGTACTTGGCAGCATCATCGGTGAGTTGTCCTGCCATTGCCAGCGCGATCGCTTTCATGTAGCTACGGATGGCAACCGCTTGTTCGCCGACGATTTCCCCGCCCGTGTAAAGTGTATTCGGCTGTCTCGCTTGATCTTGGGTAGTGCTAGGATCTTTCACACTTAAATGGGTGCTTCCCACCACACCCACCAGCCATTTTGGGCTGGGTATTTTAGAAAAGCCGATAATTTGTTCGGTTAAAGCGGGAGTCGTCTTATCAGCGGAAGCAGCTTCAATTAAAGTAGGAACTTGCACAGCGCTTAAACCCGTTTCGCCAAAAAGCAAAGACGTGGTGGGATTAAACGCGATCGCTGCTTTGACTCTGGGATCTCGCAGTTGATAGCGGTCTTCTGGAAGTCCGCTCGCAAAACACTGGGAAGCTTCCCCAAGATTGAAGGAAATTACATTCCCTTTACAGCGCTCTTTTAAAGACGCTAATTGCAACTCGGCACCCGCAACCGATAAAGCTGTACTACCCCCCAGAGAATACCCGATTACCATGACGCGATCGGGTGCCAGTTTCCCCTGAAGTTCCCCGGCTTGATTCAGCTTTTCTAGTTCGTCGATAACAAAACTGATATCCTTGGGACGATTCAAAAACTCCTGAGCATCCAATAAGGGAGCTTTGCCTCTAACTACCTGCTTCACATGACTTTCGTTACTCCCAGGATGTTCTAAGGCTGCCACTACATAGCCATAGGATGCCAAATGCTCTGCCAGGTAGCGCATATCAGTGCGAACCGAACCTAAGCCATGCGATAGAACAATCATCGGCTTGGCAGGAGAAGCCGCTTCCGACCAGTAAACATCAAGGGGAATTTCCCGGCGGCGCTGGGTATCATTGAGTTTCAAGTTCAGCACCTGCACAGTTGCAGTTCCCGGTAGCGTGGGATCGAAAGGTAAATTAAGTTGGGGGCGCTTGACAGTCAGTTGGGGGGCAATCTCTGCCATAAACCACTGAGTTTGCCAAAAAGCGCTGTTAAAATTTTCGACAACTTTAAACGCCCGACTTAAGTCTATATCAAGCGTTTGACGGGGATAAGCTTCGATAAAGCTGAGTAAAGACAGTCCTTCTGGTGCCCTAGCCCCTAATACGAGTCCCGATCGCACATCTAGCACTCCGACATTATCCTGACGCGATGTTGTACTAGCCAAAGAAGATGCGATCGCGCTACCAATTTGAGTATCGAGTAACCGACTCACTTGCACAACATCAATATCAAGTTTTGCCCTCAGCGCTGACAGAATTTGGCTTCGTTGTTGCGAAGACAGGTTTCTTGCAAAACTTCTCAAAGACGATGGGGTGGTTCCCGTTTCCGCAAGCTGGCGGAGATCCGCGATATTGATGGATTCAGTAGAGGAGCCTTTCCGAACCACGATGGTTTGAGCGGCTTGTACAGAAGGAGTTGCGCTGCTGATGTAGGCGCAACCACTGAGGACGCTGATAACTGACAACAGCCATCTCAAGCGCGATCGCATGAATATTTCTCCTTTCTTGTGCTTTTTCGCTATCTGCTTGCAATTATTGTAGGGGCGCACGGCTGTACGCCCCTATAGATGTATACCGTGCAATTTATTCTTCACAGGCACGAAGCGTCTGACGTTAGGTTGTGGCCTTTGTCTGTACAGCCGCGACTTTCAACCATAGAGCAAGTGCAGCAAGCAGCTCACAAGCAGCAGAATAATTGAGAACCATTTGGTCTTGCGAGTGAATTTGTTGAAGACAGCAAGCACCCAAAGAAGCAGGATTAAGGGGCGATCGCTTGTGACTGAATTTTATTGAGAGCGATCGCATCGGGCTGTGTGTTCTTTCTGTTCCCAGCTAAGCTTTTAGATACTCTACCATCAGTAACCTAAGCAAATGCCTCAGATTCAACACATGGTTCTGCTCAAATTTAAACCAGAAATAACGTCGGAAAAGATTGCAGATTTGTTAAACCAACTGGGTGAACTTCAGCAATTAATTCCAGGCATTACCTACTATGCAGGGGGAGCCTACTCTAGTCACGAGGGGCTGAACCAGGGCTACAACCACGGATTTTTGATGACATTTGAGAGCGCAGATGCCCGCGATTTCTATCTGCCACATCCGGAACACGAACGAGTGAAGTCTGCGATATTAGAATGCTTAGACGATTTCATCATCTTTGATTTTGAAGCTTAATAGTCTTTGGAGAAATTGGGAAGATAGGGAAGAGATCGCGATCGTTGCCTCACGCCTCTGTTTCACTTTCCATGTTTTACTTTCCAAGCGTTTAGAGGCGCACAATGAGAATTGTGCGCCTCTAAACCTTTGTCGCGATCGCGCGAGTTACTGCTTGTCTTTTTCGCTGGATTTCGGCTTGTATGTCGAAGCAACGTGCAATTCCTTCAACTGCTTTCCATCGACACCAGAGGGCGCATCGGTCAATAAACAACGAGCCTGCTGCGTTTTCGGGAAAGCAATCACATCCCGAATCGATTCTTCTCCTGCTAAGAGCATCACCAAGCGGTCTAAACCGTAGGCAATCCCCCCGTGTGGAGGCGTGCCATATTCAAATGCCTCTAGGAGAAATCCAAACTTGGCATACGCTTCCTCTTTCCCTAAGCCAATGGCTTCAAACACCTGCTCTTGAACCTCGCGCTGGTAAATCCGCCGACTTCCACCGCCAACTTCCACGCCATTGAGAATCAGGTCATAAGCTTGCGCCCGTGCCGTCTTCAGGTCGTGCAAATCATCGGGATGGGGAGCCGTAAACGGATGATGCAGCGCTTCTAGGCGCTTCTCATCCGCATTCCACTCAAACATGGGGAAGTCTGTCACCCAAAGCAGGTTGTTTTTGTCAGGATCGATGAGTCCCAATTCGCGACCAATCACCTGGCGCAATCTGTCGAGGGTTTTATTAACCGTATTCGTATCGCCCGCACCAAATAGCAAAAGATGACCGGATTTTGCACCTGTGCGACTTAGCAATTCTTGTTTTTGCGCTTCGGTGAGGTTGTCTTTAATCGCGCCAATGGTGTCGAGTTCGCCGTCATCTCGCACGCGAATATAGGCAAGACCCTTAGCACCGGCTTCGCTAGCTTCTTTAAATAGGTCACCGCCTGGTTTAATCCGCACGTTGGAGAAGGCGTCGTTTCCGCCAGGAACGGGCAATACTTTGACGATACCGCCAGAGGCGACAGCGCCGGAAAATACCTTAAACCCAGAATCTTTCAGCAAATCGGAAACGTTGACAAGTTCTAAGCCAAAGCGGGTGTCTGGCTTATCGCACCCGTAGCGATCCATCGCGTCTGCATAAGTCAGGCGCGGGAAGGGGCGGGGTAAGTCGATGCCTTTGACCGTTTTGAAGATATGGCAAACTAAACTTTCGTTGAGCTGGAGAATCTCTTCTTGAGACATGAAGCTCATCTCCATATCTAACTGAGTAAATTCTGGCTGTCTGTCTGCGCGTAAATCTTCATCTCGGAAGCAACGAGCAATCTGGTAATAGCGGTCATAGCCGGATACCATCAGCATTTGCTTAAATAGCTGCGGCGACTGAGGAAGCGCATACCACTCGCTGGGATTGACGCGGCTGGGTACGAGGTAATCCCGTGCGCCTTCGGGAGTCGATTTGGTGAGAATCGGCGTTTCTATTTCGATGAAGTTTTCGGTATCTTCTAGGTAGCGACGGATGGCTTTGACGACTTGGTGACGCAACTGGAGGTTGCGAGTCATGCGATCGCGTCTTAAGTCTAGATAGCGATACTTCAGGCGCAAGTCTTCGCGCAGGGATTCTGTGTCTCCCGCCCCTACTTGGAAGGGCAGCTGCTTGTATACCTGATTGAGCAGTTCAATTTTGTCTGCGTAAATTTCAATTTCGCCAGTCGGGAGGCGAGGATTGAGCGAGTCTTCGGGACGTTTGCTGACTCGACCTGTAATTCTGAGGACGTATTCGTTGCGCTGATTTGCCGCCTCTGCGTAAGAGTCAGGCGTCCGCACTGGGTCGCTGATAATTTGAACGATGCCAGTGCGATCGCGCAAATCTAAAAATATCACCCCCCCGTGGTCGCGGCGACGGTCTACCCATCCACACAAGGTGACAGTTTGTCCAATATGTTCGCTTCTAGGTTCGCCGCAGTAATGGGTTCGCATGGTTGCCGATCGAATGCTTGCTGAAAGATTGGGATTTAAAGGTAACAAAATGTGAAAGCTTTGCCCATTATCCTGCATTCTTTGTAATTCTGTTCAAACTGCTAGGGGCTGAACCTACCGAACCCCTAACAATTCCTGACATTGGTACCAAAATAACTAAAGCTCAACCAACGCTTGGTTGAGCCATATTTTTGCATTTTTAGCGATTGGGATACGTCGCAGTGACCCTAAACTAGCCTAGAGCCGAATCATTGCGGCATCGTCTACGCGATCGCTATCCTGATTTTTTTTAGTGAATACGGCTTTACTTCCCTGGTTTACCCAGTCCTATCGCTTTTTCCACGATTTATCGCTTTTATTGGCTGTTTTTTTCTTAAGCTCTAGGATTGACATCCTTCGCCATTTCCCGGAAGTCGTCCGGATTGCTATGAGCCTCTGGTGAGGATTTCATCTCTGTTGGCTGGGGCATTTTCCGGGCAGCACCTGTTGCAGCTTCAGCCGCTTGGGCACCAGCACCACTCTGGTCAACTTCACTAACGCTAAATTCTTTTGATGCTGCGTAGTCAGCGTCGAAATCGACATTTTGCGTTGCTTCTTCACCTGCAACCATGCGTTCGGCAGCTAGCTGGGCATCTTGAGTTGTCGCTTGATTCGGATCGGGTTTCACTTCTTCAGTCATAAGTAACTCCTATTTATTTAGACTTTTTTATCTGCAATTTAGATTTTAAAGGAGCGATCCCCGTTCCTCTGACCCTCTTGAGATAGATCCTTAGCCAACTCTCAATCTGCAAAACCGAGTGAGTCAAACTCTCTCTCTTGGAGGGCGATTTTAACCCACCAAGTTTGCAACTCTTGGAAATATTAACCTCACTGTCGGATAAAATTTATGAATACAAACCAAAAATCTCAAGCTCTTTCCAGTGAAACTCAAAAAGTGGTTGAGGCTTTTGAAGCGTTGAACACGGATGACAAACTAGCATGGTTTTATTACGTTTATGAAAAGATGGGAGATTCGATTACTCCCGCTGCCCCAACTGCAACCGATCCAGAACTGGCTCCGAAGCTGTTAGGAGAATTTTTTGATTTGGATGACGATCGCCAGTTGGCAATTATGCGAGAAATTGTCAATCGCGAAAACACAGAATATTCCCATGCTTATGGGGCTTTGAAAGAGAATAATCAGTTAATGGTTTGGTATGCTTGGGCGCAGGGTATGGGTGATACGGTCGTAGATGTGCCCTCGGACTACCAAGCAAATAACCCCGTTAACGACCTAATGGGTCAAATTGAAGGTCTTGACTTTGAGGGACAAATTTCCATGTTCCGGACAATCGTTAGCAACATGGGCTATACGGACGTGAAGCCAATTCCCTCTCAAGCTGAAACTGGTAAGACTGCCAGCCTGTAAATTATTTCCTTATGCCATCGCAGGGGCGTATAGCCGTGCGTCCCATGATTTGATCCGAAATGCCATAAAAGAAGAGCGTTCTTGGAATTGAACGCTCTTTTTGCAATTAAGAAACGGCGACTTTACCAATATCGCCTGGGGTCAAATGGGAATGCAGCACTTGTCCATCGCGGAACCAGACGATGCGTTTGGTGAGACGAGCAACTTCGGGTTCGTGCGTAACCATGACCACAGTGATGCCGCTGGTATTCAGTTCTGTGAAGATGTCCATCACTTCTTCGGTCGTTTTGGAATCCAGTGCGCCAGTGGGTTCATCAGCAAGCAGCAAGACGGGTTTGTTGACAATCGCACGCGCGATCGCGACCCGCTGCTGTTGTCCCCCAGATAGTTGATTCGGTCGATTATTCAGTCGATGCTCTAAACCAACGCGAGTCAGAGCAACGGTTGCTCTCTGGCGTCTTTCAGCACTCGGAATACCCGCATAAACCATCGGTAGCATGACATTTTCTAACGCTGTTAGTTGTGGCAAGAGATGGAATTGTTGAAACACAAAACCAATCTTCCGATTGCGAATTCCCGCTAAGTCAGCATCTTCTAGAGAGGACACATCTACGTTATCTAAGTAATATCGTCCGTCAGTGGGTCGGTCAAGACAACCAATAATATTCATCGCAGTGGATTTGCCCGATCCAGACGCCCCCATAATCGCGCAATATTCGCCCTCCTCTACAATTAAGCTCACACCAGCCAGGGCGCGAACTTCTGTATCGCCGACGCCGTAAACCTTGGTGACATCCTCTATACGAATGACGACAGGTTTTTTTGAAGGATTGAGGGCTGAGGACTCAGGAGTGAGTTGTTGATTGCTCATTGAAGGATGGAATAATGGCTAATTGTTCAAAAGCTTTAGCGAGGAACGAGGAATCCTAAACATTGTTCGTGCATTTTAAGCACTCCGCAAAGCCACAATTGGATCGAGTTTAGCGGCTCGTCGCGCCGGGACGACGCCAAAGAATAGCCCAATCCCGCCAGAAACACTGACAGCAATAACAATTGCCACGGGTGAAATGCCAGCTTTCAGAGGGGTGAAAGCGCTGACGAGCGAGATCCCGCCAACGCCAATCAGAGTCCCTAATAAGCCACCCGCCGCTGAGAGAATTACTGCTTCGATGATGAATTGAATCAGGATATCTTGCTCCCGTGCGCCAATCGCCTTGCGAAGCCCGATTTCTTGGGTGCGTTCGGTGACGGAGACGAGCATAATATTCATGACGCCAATGCCACCGACAAACAGGGAAATTGCCGCGATCGCAGCTAACATGAATGTCAAACCACTGGTAATCGTGTTTACAATGCCCAAAAGGTCTTTTTGACTGCGAACGGTAAAGTCATCTTCACCGTTGATTTTGTGCCGCAACCGCAGCAGATTGGCTACCTGAAATTGAGCGGCTCCAATGCTATTTTCATCTTTGGCAGAAATAGAGATAGCTGTCACTTCAAGACCATAGGGAGACGTATTTCCCACAATCCGATTCGCTAGGGTAGTGATGGGTAAATAAGCTGCTTCATCCGGATTATCTCCCAGCGCCGAACCTTTGGGTTTCATCACGCCAACAATTTGAAAGCTGATATTTTTAATCCGCAGTTGTTGCCCGATCGGATCTTGATTGTCAAATAATTTATCTGCTAATTCTGACCCCAGGATGACAATTTGATTACTCCGCTTAATATCAAGATCGGTAATAAATCGTCCTCGATCCACATCAAAACTTCTCGCTGAGAGATACTCTGGCGTTGTACCGAGAATCAATGTAGTCGTATTTTTGCTGCGGTAGGTAACTAATTGTCTGGAATTGATCTGGGGAGCGACATCTTGGATGGAAGGCACCTGAGACGCGATCGCTCTGGCATCTTCAAGAACTAGCGTTTTCGGTACCTCAAAGGTCGTATTCCGAGTTTTCTGGGAACCAGGAACCACAAACAGCACGTTTGGCCCCAACGACTCAAACTGTTCGGCGGCTAACCTTTGCGCTCCTTGTCCAATTCCCACCATCGCAATCACCGAGGCATTGCCAATCATAATGCCGAGCATGGTGAGACTGCTACGCAGTTTGTTTGCCACTAGGGTCGTGGCAGCCATTTTGACGCTTTCTACAATATCCATATTTAATAATGGGTAATCGAGTAATCGGTAATGGGGAATCAGAACCATGACCAATTACCGATTCCCGATTACCAACTCTCCTTATTCCTCTGGCTTAGGTTTGCTATCTTTGGGCAAATCGATGAATACGCGATCGCCTTCGTTGATACCATCTAAAATCTGCGTTTGGTTTTCAATCGATGGGCCAATCGTCACCGCTTTAAACTGGGGTTTGTTCTCTTCATTAGGGACTAACACACCCGTCTTTCCTTTCTCGGTGACAATTGCCACGGTGGGAACGACCAAGGCATTAGTCGCAGGTTTCCCCAAAAAAGTCAGGTCAACATTCATTCCCGACCGCAGTTGTTCCTTACCCGTTTCCAGAGCGACCCGCACCTGAAAAGACGTGACATTTTGCTCGACCACCGCTTCCGGCGCAATCAGCTTGACCTTGCCTTTAAACACTTGGTCGGGATAGGCATCTGCCACAATCTCAACCGGCTGTCCTTGGGTAATTTGCCCAACATCAACCTCTGGGACTTTCGCCAGAATTTCTAAATCTCTGGCAATGGCAACAATCGAAGTTGAAGTGGCGGAAGCCGTAGTCGAAGCAGAAGTTGTGGGAGTGACGAAAGCGCCTTCTGTGGCGTATTTCTGCGTCACAATCCCCGAAAAGGGAGCGATGATTACCGTGTCAGAGAGCTGGACTTGCACCGCCTGCATCGAAGCTCTGGCGGCGTCAGCGGCTGCTTTTAACCCAGCAATCTCCTCTCGGCGCGTCCCATTTTCTAACTGTCGTAGAGCCGCCTGCGCTTCTGCGACATCCGCTTCTCGCTGAGAAATTTCCTCGCTGCGACCACCCTTTTGGCTTTGCTGTAAGGCAGATCGCGCTTCTGCTACTGCCGCTTGACGCTGCTGGATTTCTTGGCTAGTGCGGTTTTTGAGTTGCTCCAACCGTCGTTGGGCTTCTCTCAGGTTGGCGCTGGCATTGCGGTACTCTGTCAGCACCTCATCCAACTGGTCTTTAGAAATGGCTCCTTGAGAAGCGAGCTGTTGATTGCGATTGGCTCGTTTTTGTGCCAATTCTACCCGCGCTTCGGCGGCAGAGATTTGAGCTTCAGTCTGGGCAATTTCTTCAGGACGACCAATTTGTACCGATGCTAGATTCGCTTCGGCTTGCTCCAGACGAGCTTTGAATTGGGAAATTTCTTCGGGACGACCCACCCGCGCCGCGGCTAAACGAGCTTTCGCTTGCTCTAGACGGGCTTTTGCCTGATTGATTTCTTCAGGACGGCTCCCAGCTTGAGCTTGTTGCAGTTTGGCTTGAGCTTGCTCCAGATTGGCTTTGGCTTGAAAGAATTGAGCCTGAAGCTGGGAATTCTCCATTTGGGCGATTTTTTGCCCTTGCTGGACTCTATCTCCCTGCTCGACGTATAACTTTGCCAAACGCCCAGATGTTGGAGGGCTGAGATTGACGCTTTGAACGGGCACGACGGTACCGCTAGCGATAATCCGTACTTTCAAGGTTTGCGATTTAACAGGTACGGTCAGGCTCTCGATGTCTAGTTTGGGCGTTGCCCGACCCATGATGAAATAAGTGGTAGAGCCAACTACCAAGATGCTAGACGCTATCAGCCCAATGACCCACCGAGAAGGGTTCTTGACTTTGCTTATTAGTGGAAGTTGCATTCGCGTAGTTTTTAAGTCCGGTAGTACGAATGAACAGACTGCTCAATGAGGGTATTTTTAATGACGATGGGATTCAGCTTTAGCACCAAGGAGTCACACTCAACTGCATTTATCTACAGCAAGTTGCTTATTGTTTCCCTATTTTAGCGAGTTTGAACTTCCTGACGGATCGAACCTTGTTTAGTGTTTCCCGTCAATCCGTTATAGCGATCCCCAAATTGACGTGTGGCTTTGCTCTCGATTTCTGCTACGGTCAGTTAAATTATTGGTAAGGTTGCTGAACATTTCTTCTCTTCGCATTATTTCTTTGAGGCTGCACCGTGCCTAAACGTTTTTCGATATTCCCGCTTCTTGTTTTCCTTGGTTTAGGGAGCGTTGCTCTCCCCGCCTCTGGGCAAGCGCTTGTGCCCTATACGCTACAAATGGAGTCAAAAGAGCTAGAGCAGCAGGGCTTGAACCTAGCACAAGATGCGGCTCAGCTAGCGCGATTCCAACAATACGATCTAGCATTGCCCAGAGCGCGATTGGCGACTCAGCTGGCTCCCACCAGTTATCAAACCTGGTTTTTACTGGGGAGTTTGTTTTTGCAAGCGCAGGAGGTAAATAATGCCATTGATGCCTTGCAACGGGCGAGAACCCTTCAACCCAACGAACCAGGGATTCTATTTGCTCTGGGAAGCGGGCACTTTCAGCAGGAAAAGTATCAGGAAGCTGTTAGTGTTTTGCAAGCTGGGTTAAAGATCAAACCCGATGTCCCGGAAGCTTTGTTTGATTTAGGCAATGCCTATTACAAACTGAAACGGTTTCCAGATGCGATCGCTCAGTACCAAAAGGCGGTTGCTAAGGAAAAGAAATTCTGGCCTGCAATTAATAATATTGGGCTAGTTAAGTACGAAATGGGCGATATAGATGGGGCGCTTAGTGAGTGGCGTTCCGCTAGCTCTCTCGATAAGGAGGCGGCAGAACCCCGGTTGGCGATGGCGGTGGCGCTGTATGCGAAGGGCGATCGCGAACAGGGTTTGTCTTTGGGAGAGGCTGCGATTCGGTTAGACAGTCGCTACGCCGACGTAAAATTTCTCCAAGAAAATCTTTGGGGCGATCGCTTACTCACAGAAACGAAAAAGTTCCTGTTAACTCCCAGAATTCAGGAAACAATTGCCCAAAATGACAACGAACCTCGACAACCGCAAAACGCCCCTGAGTGAAGCATGAAGAATAAAGGACGAAGGATAAGATTTTATCCTTCGTCCTTTATTTTTTTGCGGGTAGTTTTAAACGTAAAGGCATAGAAGCTCAGGGCAAACCCACAGACACTAGATAGGGTGTACGATCTACGCCAAATGCATCGAGAGGGTCAACAGCTTGCTGTTTACTGTGAATGCCCGATTGCTTCGCTGTTTTACTTCCACAGTGCGATCGCGCTTAGGAGCATCTCTGCGACAATACACTAAATCCAGTTAACCCTCCGCAGCCAAGGCCAAACGCCTGTCTGCCTTCTCAAGATGACACCTTCACTATGTTCTTTGACGACATCCTTCAATTCTTCAGTGGTCAAGGCGTAGCCTAATTCACGAGCAACTTTTACGAATTCCTCTGGACTAGCTACTTCTTGGAATTTTTCGCGTAAACCTGGATCGTAGGTAGCAGCTTCCAGAAATTGACAGGCACTTTCTTTAGACATTTTGACAATCCCCCTACTCTACTGTGTCTTTTTTAGTTCATGCACTATAGCCATTTTAATCGTGCGCTATACTGCTGAAATTCTTTTTTAATCCTATGTTACAGACAGCCGCATCTACCAACCTGAATATTCTTTTAGAAAACCTCCTTTTCCTAGTAATTGTTACGTCTTTTCTTATCTTTGCGGGTTGGCTTTGGAGACATTCACCTCCCTTCACGATTCCTCAACCACTGCCGCCTTGGTTTAGAGCGTGGTTATTTGTTGTACTGCTAGTGGGAGTGGCGCTTCCCCTAGTAGCAATGGTTCTGTGGGGCATATGGTGGAATCATCCCAGCGTATTTCAGGTACTGGTGCCGTACTTTGTCATTTTGGGGTTACAAATTTTATCCGAAAGCGTGACAACGAGACGGTTTCAATCCTGTACGTTCGTGATGGTTCCTTGCTTATACCTTCCTTATCGCGTTTGGCAATTATATAGTGGATTGACGCTTCTGAATTGTGAGAGTGGGACAATCTGGATACAGAGATTATTAGTGCTGGAAATCGTCCTTTGGATTTTTAATTACGGCGTACACTTGTCGCAGATTCCCCGGCTTCTTAATTGGGAATTAAAACCTCAAAGTGATTAAAATTTAGCGGCAGTTCTTGAAAGGTAAAAGTATGTGAGTAGATGAATTATGGCAGCGTATTCACATCTTAATGCCAGGAATTTATATTAATAATACTTAGTAATTATTTTGATTGGTAGATGAAAAGCACAAACTAGAGTACGATAACGGCTATAGCCGTCCTAAATAATTCGTGAATTATGAGACCTCAACTTCTTAGAGAAGCTGGGGATATGAAGGGTAGCATCTCGCAAATCCAATAGGATTACTATGGATTTAATTAGCAGGAGATTTATAGGAAAAATATCAAATTATTATTTTTATAATATTTATTTTTAGGTCATAAAAAATTTTGGTAAAACTTAATGGTTACTCTAAATATTCAATGTTGTATATTTGTAGAATCAAAGCGCAGCAAAATACTAAAAGATTCAACAATAAAGTAATAGAAATTTTTAATCAGCGGCACTATTTAGATTAGGGCAGAAATTTCATCTACAACTTTCAGCCGGTTCTTGCGGACAGCGTAAAGTAGCCGATCAATTGCTCGCTTGTCTTCTTCGCTGATTGCATCTTCCAACAGTGCAGCCATCAGCCCATATCGGTCAGCCAGGGTAATGCTACCAGTGTAGGTAGCTTGAGCAAATAGTTCAGCGATCGCAGAGTCGAGAGGGCAGATTTGAACAGGCATCTTACGGACATTAACTCGATACTTCTAATATCACGCTTTTGCCCGGTTTACTAAGTGATTAACCACTGTAAAAAATGTGACGATACCCTAGATAATCGTGCGATCGCGGGTTTAAGTAAAGGTGATGAGCAGCTAATTGCTGAGTGATATAAATCACACAACTAGCCCTGCGACGGAGACTGTTCTGGGTGCGATTCTACTTTGGGCTGAACCACAACCGAAAGATACTCGCGGTAACGACAAATCTTGTCGCCACGAACATCGAAAGCGATCGCCCCTCGGTTCTGATAAGGCTTCCCCCGCAGATGCCCTTGAGAGCGAATCTCGAACACAACGGTCGTCTCGTTACTGGTGACGCTAGATGGCGTCACCACCAGCTCATTGTTGAAAGCTTCAGACGCATACTTAAAGAAAGCAGCTGCCCGTGCTTTACCGACATTTTCCCCCTGATATTGCCCCACTGGAAACCAGAAGCTAAAGTCATCCGCAAGCATTTCCAAAAACGGTTCCCACTTGCCGGTTCCCATCCCCTGAGTGAAGTGCCCAAATGCACGCTGGGCAGTTTCCATCGTGCTTTGTTGTGTTTGTGCCATGTTTGTAAGCTGCTGCAACTAAATCAATTGTGGCAAAAACAAGCGGAGAGAAGCCGTAGAAATCTCATCGGAACCGCAGGATGCCTGCTTGCACGCTTCGGATGCCGCTACCAGCTACTAGCACCCTCGATATATTGTCCCACCGATAATTAGTACAGAGGAACTTTCAAAAATGCGGCAAAATTGAGATGCGAATCTTCGGAGACAAGCAGGGATGAATAGCAACCAAAATGAGGGGCAGGCTTCGATTCTGCCCTTACCTGAAGATAGTGACACAATGCGGATACGACCTTGGGGCACAGTCACTGTTTTAGAAGAAGGGCAACGCTACCGGATTAATCGCATTGAACTCAACCCAGGTCATCACATTAGTACCCAAATGCACTATCACCGAAGCGAACACTGGATCGTTGTATCTGGCACCGCCAAAGTGATTTGTGATGGTAAAGAGACAACCTTAATTCAAAAACAGTCAACCTACGTGCCGATGTCTACAGCTCACCGGGTTGAAAATCCAGGGTGTATTCCTCTCGTGATGATTGAAGTCCAAAATGGAGAATATCTGGGAGAGGATGACATCATCCGTTTCGACGACGCGGAAACCTAACATCGCAAAATCAAAGGATATCGTGGTTCTCACTTGAATCAAATACAAGAGCGAACCCCTAGCCTATTCTCTATAAGGGAAGGGGCTAGGGGTTTTATACAAACACAGAAATATAGAAATACTTCTTGAAGGTTCTTTAAAATTGACGAAAAATCTGGATGAACATTACCCTTGCAATTGCAGCTTGACAAGAGTGGAATCCCTCCTATAAACCTTGCAATTGCAGCTTGACAAGAGTGGAATCCCTCCTATAAACCAAAAGGTCTATCACAAATCGTAACTTGATTTGATCTAGCCCTGCCGTCCTGCCCTAGTAAAGATAGCCAAAATCTATTAAATTTGGGGCATTCATTTTAACGAAATTCTGGGAATTTAATTTTTGAAAAAGTCAAGTATTTAATTAAAGTAAAACCTGAAATTTTACGATACTGTAATTTGTTCTCGTATCCAAGTTCTAAAAGCTCTTATTGTCTTATTCCTACCAATAGCTTTTACCTGACTTAAATATTGGGGAATTACATGAGCCAGTGGTAAATTAGGAAAAATCAGACTAAAATCTGACTCGATATACTTACCGTCTCGTAATATATTAATTTGTAACTTCCCTTTTTCAAATCGCCAAAGCTCAGGCACTCCTAATGCTTCATAAATACTCGGATGAGTGCGAGAAGTTATATCTATCTCTAAGGCTAAATCTGGAGGTGGGTCGATGGATAAGTCTAATTTTTCTTTTCCTCGTACTGCTGCTTCATTTTGAATATAAAAACAGTTATCGGGTTCTATCCCTTTCAGCATATCCCGGTTTTTAAAAGTAGTAGAACCAAGAGGATAAAAATCAATATCTATTTCTTCTAGAATAATTTCAATAAAGTTGCTGATAAACAGTTTATTGGTTTCATGCTCTGACAAGGGTGTCATGATTTCTAATATTCCATTGTCATAGGCTACTCTTGACGCCCGATGTTCGCCTAACTCTTCTAAAATGGTTTCAAATTCTTTCCAGGTTATATCTTCTAGAAAAACTTTATGACCAGGCGGGATATTAAATCGCTTTAATTCCAACAGCATCTTTAAGCCTCATCTTCACTATTAGGAAAGTAAGGTGGGGAATGCCCACCCTACTTTAATTATCGACTAGCGCAACGCACCAGAGGGAATACCCAAAATATCCTCAATCTTAGGCATATCTTCCAGGGAAATTACGCGACCTTCATCCTCAAAATTAGCGATTTGGTCGAAGTTGAGATAGCGATACAAATCACCTGCAAAAGGATGAATCTTCTTCGCCACTATCTCCATGTATTCTTGCACTGTGGGAATGCGACCCAACATCGCACAAACGGCTGCTAATTCAGCAGAACCGAGATACACTCGCGCATCTTTGCCCATGCGATTATTGAAGTTGCGAGTGGAAGTTGAAAATACGGTTGTACCGTCATCCACACGCGCCTGATTTCCCATGCAGAGACTACATCCCGGCATTTCTGTACGCGCACCTGCGGCATCAAATACGCTATAAACACCTTCTTCCTTGAGTTGGTGTTCATCCATTCGGGTTGGGGGACAAATCCAGAGGCGAGTTTTAACTGCTGCTTCGCCTTCCAACACTTTCGCAGTGGCGCGATAATGACCAATATTCGTCATACAAGAACCGACGAATACTTCTTGTACGGGGTCATTCTGAACCTCGGACAGCAACTTAACATTATCTGGGTCATTGGGTGCGGCGACGATTGGTTCCTTGATTTCGTTCAAGTCAATCTCGATAATTTCCGCATATTCTGCATCTGAATCGGCTTCCATTAATGCGGGATTTGCCAACCATTCTTCCATTTTTGCCACGCGGCGCATGATGGTACGGGCATCTTGATAACCCCGCGCTACCATATTTTTCATCAGCGCTACGTTGGAACGCAGATATTCAGAAACTGTCTCGATACTTAACTTAATTGTGCAGCCTGCACAAGAACGTTCAGCACTCGCATCGGTAAGTTCAAAAGCTTGCTCGACTTTTAAATTTGGCAAGCCTTCAATTTCCATGATTCGCCCGGAAAAGATGTTTTTCTTGTTCTGCTTCTCTGCTGTTAGCAAACCTTTTTGAATTGCCACGTAGGGAATTGCGTTCACGATATCCCGCAGCGTCACACCGGGTTGCAACTCGCCTTTGAACCGCACTAAGACGGATTCTGGCATATCCAAAGGCATTACCCCTAAAGCTGCTGCAAAGGCAACTAAGCCGGAACCTGCGGGGAAGGAAATTCCCAAGGGGAAGCGGGTGTGGGAGTCGCCGCCCGTTCCTACGGTATCGGGTAGCAACATCCGGTTTAGCCAAGAATGGATAATGCCATCGCCAGGACGTAAGGCGACGCCACTGCGAGAGGCAAAGAAATCGGGCAGTTCGTGGTGGGTTTTGATGTCAACGGGCTTCGGATAAGCGGCGGTGTGGCAGAAACTCTGCATCACCAAATCTGCACTGAAGCCGAGACAGGCGAGTTCTTTCAACTCGTCGCGGGTCATAGGGCCAGTGGTATCCTGAGAACCAACCGTTGTCATCAGCGGTTCGCAGGAAGTGCCGGGACGCACACCATTGAGTCCGCAAGCTTTCCCGACCATCTTCTGCGCTAGAGTAAATCCCTTGCCGGTATCGATGGGCGGTCGAGGACGGATGAAGATTGGGCTGGGTTCTACTAATCCGAGGGCAATTCTGGTTTTATCGGTGAGGGTGCGTCCAATCAGGAGGGGAATTCGTCCGCCTGCGCGTACTTCGTCGGTGATGGTATCGGGTTTGAGGCTGAAGGTGGATATCACTTCGCCAGATTCGTTGGTAATTTCACCTTTGTAGGGATGAATGGTGATTACCATGCCGGTTTCCATCTGGGTGACATCGCACTGGATGGGTAATGCACCGGCATCTTCGGCGGTGTTGAAGAAAATCGGCGCGATCGCACTCCCTAATACATATCCCCCAGCCCGCTTGTTCGGTACGAAGGGGATATCGTGCCCGATGTGCCACAAAACGGAGTTAATCGCAGATTTCCGGGAGGAACCCGTTCCTACGACATCCCCTACATACGCTACGGGATGCCCTTTTTTCTTCAACTCGACAATCGTTTCCAAACTTCCCGGTTGCCTAGATTCCAGCATCGCCAAGGCGTGCAAGGGAATATCCGGGCGGGTTGTGGCGTGGGTTGCGGGAGATAAATCGTCGGTGTTCGTCTCTCCCGGTACCTTGAAGACGGTGACGGTAATCGCTTCTGGCAAGGTGGGGCGACTGGTAAACCACTCCGCCGCCGCCCAAGCGTCAATGACTTGCTTGGCATAGGAATTCGTCTCGGACAATTCCAAGACATCGTGGAAGGCATCATAAACCAGCATGATTTTGCTTAAAGCTGTTGCGGCGGCTGATGCCAATTCATCGTCAGATTTGAGTAAATCTATCAACGATTGCACGTTGTAGCCGCCTACCATTGTTCCCAGCAGTTCTACTGCATAGATAGGAGTCACTAAAGGGCTGATGGTTTCGCCTTTGGCGACAGCGGTGAGAAAGCCAGCTTTCACGTAAGCAGCCGGATCGACGCCTGGAGGAATGCGATCGCGCAGCAATTCCAACAACGTCTCTTCTTCACCCGCTGGAGGATTTTTCAACAAGTCGCACAATTGAGAAGTCTGCTGGGCATCCAACGGCAGTGGTGGAATTCCGAGTGCCGCCCTCTCAGCGACGTGTTGACGATAAGATTCAAGCATTTTCAAGTCTCCTAATCTCAGCAAAATTTGGGGGCGGTAGCGCTTTTATCACATCGCTTTTGTGTTCTCAATCGGGAGGATGCGATTCACACGCTTTTGCCCTCGATAGTTAGAAGTCAACACAAGGTATGGCGCTACTGCTTAAGTCGCAGATCAACTTTATTAATTATTGTGAAAAAATGGAATAAAATTTGTAGGATTCGCTGCAACTACCCTTACCCGTAACGGTTGATCTGGCAGGATACATTCCCATAAAAAAAGGGCGATCGCTCTCTATCGCCCACGTAGCTTTATAAACCAGGAATCCGTCGTCTTCAGCTTTGAAGATTTCGTGCTTAGATAAGATTTTACACCTAAAGGGGGAGGAGTGCGCTCCTTCACTCTTTACGGTTGAGTCAGCAATTACTGCTGACTCAACCGCAAGCACAGCCAGATATTCTGGAAACTCCTAGAGGCACAATGTCAGTTGCTTCGACTCTGCTTCTAGAAGGCGAATTAGATTTTCGTCACCTTTGGCTTTAGCGACTTGTATCCGATGTTCCAAGCTGCGGTGGATATTCGCTAAGTGACTTTTAGCGGCGTTATCCAACACTTTTCGCCGACTTGTATCGGTTGGCAATTTCCGATCGCCTAGAGATGCCATCCCTTCACATGAGATTTGCCTCTCTAGAGCATCCCTAGTCGTGCCGGTTTTGCCGATGAAGTAGGGGACTCCCCGGTAGTTCAAGTTAACAATTGCATCGGGAACTGCAATATGTCTGGGATATGCAACGTTGTAAGTCTGTCCCCGATACTTCCCCACAATCTCGCTTTCGGTTACTTCCAGCGTGGGTGAAGTTTTTTCGTAGCTGACGCCGCGATAAGAGAGTTTCATAAGTTTCGCCTCCGATTGAGTTTCCTGAGTATTTGTTACTAAGCAAGGCACGCTGCTTCGCGATCGCGCTCTACTTTTATTCCCCAGAGCCACTGACGGCTATGAATACTCAGTCAGTGGTGAACTAGCTAATTTATTTCTGTATCTATTTTTACATTTTTCCTTTTAAAGTGTCAATTTTTAAGAGATTTTAAGAAAATTTTTTGAGCGATCGCCAGGAAGTCGTCCAACTTACTTCCTCGGCGGCTGAGGCTAACTGCTTGACCTGATTCAGTTGCTGGGAGAAGCGACAAGCCGCTGTACAAATCGGGAAACAATCAATGGTTAATCAACGACACTAAAAATATTCGATAATCTTCTATCGGAAGTATTAAACCTTATCTACCTCCTAGGAAGGATAAAGAAGTCTGTTTTAGTAGTGCCAAGAAAAATTATGAAACTCAAAAGCTTTTCCGCGTTACAGATTGTAATCAAAAGAACTGCCTTTCTAATCATTGCGGCTTTCGTGCTGGTTGTGGTTTTTGTGAATCGGGCGAATGCAAACGGGGCGGAGTTCCTGGTAAGTAACGGCAATAATTTCGATGTCAATGAAATTCAATTTAAGCGAGTTGAATATGTCGGGCAATGTCCGGGAACTGTGATGAATCCGGGCACCAGAAAAGCTCAGTTTGTTTCCAAATCAACTCCACCCGCACCTAAAAGGAAAGTGACAATCCGAAACGTGACTCAGGGCATGAAGAGTAATCCTTATCCCTACACGAGCAGAGGTTACAGTGAAGGGCAATATTCTCAAGGCGTTGATTTGAGTTTGGGAAATAGCCATCAAACTCGTACTTTTGCAGTTTTGGAAGGCGAAAATAAGTTTGAGTATGAAATTAAAGAAGGAGAAAGAATCATTGAACAAGGCAATTTTACAGCCGAAGTTTCTGTAAAAGATGTCGGAGTTTTTCCCCGCGATACCATTTGTGAGGAAAAATTAGAATGTCGGGACGATGGAGACTGTTACGACAGAAACGGAAAGAAGAGAGGAAGTCGCCAAAGATGCTATACAACTAATACCTGCAATTGTCCTGGCTGATAAGACTTATGCGGCTGGCAAGTCACGGAGGAAATAGAAGCGATCGCTCCCATCACTCCCCTTAATTCGCCCCAAGTATCCCGTTAAAGGTGAGGAAAGCTCAATCAAAATATCGTGCATTTCCTCAGTTTTTAATGGCTGAGGAGGATGGGAGCCAAAATATGCGCCATGTAAAGCTTCAACACCAGCATTATCTAAACCTGTGTTTTGCAGGTAATTTTTTACAAGCTGGACTAGATGCGATCGCAGACGAATACTACTTTCAACTTTTTGAATATATTCATCGATCCTATAGTCAATTTGTCCAGGCACTAAATACGGTTTTAGCTCAATTGGGTTGACTGAGCCAGGAAATTTAGCTTGTAATTGAACTAGCTTTTGTAAAGTCATAGGATTAATGATGCTGATTCCAAAAGCAAACTTTTCGGCTGATTTTTGAAGATTAGGTGTCGGTTGACCAGGACCAATAATTAACTTAACAGCTACTTGAAAACCATCTGCACCCAGATGTCTTGTCCCAATTCTGATTAATTCTTCAACTGTACCATCAGGGATACTCTTACCTGCTTTGCATTCTCCTACTAACGGATAAGGCTTTATACAGTACAAGTCCATACCACCTGCACCGCCTTTAGCATTGGGGTCAACACCAAAGCCTAAAAAAGCTAGGCTTTTATGGACGATTTGTTCAAAAGCTGTGCCTTTTTCGTAATTACCGCCAGTCGTAGCAGTGCCCAAAGCATTGATTGTACTAATCCAAGAAAGGTCTGGATCAAGCTGTTGGATAGGTTGTTCGTTTGCCCAACCTAAAAATGTTTTGATATAGTGATTTAATTTCTCAGATGCTGGATCAGTGATAGACATCTGAGCGATCGCATTCTGCAACTCTTCCAATTCTGGATGCGATGGCGGTAGTCGATTTTCTAGCTGGTATCGGCGTTGGGAGAAGAGGCGATCGCTCAATACAGGCGAAGATTCTGTAACAGTCAGGGGATTCGGTAAAGAAACGAAATTACCCTTGGGATTTACTGGAACTTCAATCGGCTGAGTTAGCGGATAGACTCGCAAATATGCCAGAAAAATAAAAGGACGTTGAGATAGAATTTGCTGCAATGCTTCTTCTGTCCAAATTGTCAACCTCGATAAAGCTTCTAACGCTTCAGAATTATCTATAATTTGGCACAATTCGCACTTAGCCCAAGCTTTAATTGTGACTGTTTCAGGCTTTAACTGAGAACATACAGTTTGAGCAATAGACAAAAAATTCGGGCGATATTGTTGATTGGTTGGTAGCAAGTTAATCGAAGCATCAGCAGGATAGAGGGCAAATTGTCGCCCCGGATCAATGAATGTCCGAGGCGTAGCTGCGATCGCTCTCCCTTGAATTAACGCTTCAATGTCTGGCGCTGGTAGTCTTAAAGCAGTATCAATGCTGACGGAAGTGACTGGCGACATACTTCATCTTATGGTTGAAATTGAGTTAATAACCAAGCCACAACTTGAGAGTGTGCCATTTGACGGCTGCGCCGTAAAGTCTCTTCTAATATTGCCATCTCTAAACCTGGTAATATTTGAGATTGGGTAATTCTTCTACTACCCCCACTAGAGATTATTTCAAAAGCAATTATTTCGGCTTGTTGCACATCAACTATCCAATATTCCGCCACTTTTATATCTTCATAAAGCAAGCGTTTTTCGCCTTTATCATCAGCTAGGGTACTGTCAGAAATTTCAATAGCTATATCTGGCGGTGGAGTAATGTCAAGATTAGCGATCGCCGTTCCTATTGGTACCATTTGCGCTTTTTCTCCGATGTAATAAGATACATCAGGTTGGCACTCTCGAACACCTGTTTTCCGGTAGCTACAGTTATCCAAGCAATTCAGTGGGATGTTTTTGAGAGCGGCGAATAAGGTGACAGCAATAGCAATAATCCCGTTATCTTTTGCATGATCGGGACCTACTGACATAGTTTCAACCCTCATTCGTCCATTGTAGTAGTAGCCTTTAGCTTTTTGATAAGCTGGATCTTCAATGGTTTGGATAAATTCATCCCATGTAGCTACAACCCAAGTATCAGTCGGTAGTTTTGTCCGCATGGTACTCATAGATTTCTCTGTTTTGATTAGACATATCTTGAAAAGGTCAGATGGATACTCTACTGACTTTTTCAAAATATATTTATTATCAGGTGATGCGGAAGTCAAACATTAATTTTGCTGAGCAAGGTGTTGATTCCCTCTTCCATGTTGTCTGATTCAGATACATCAGCCGTCATAGATTCCTCTGAAACTATGGGTTCTTCTTCAATCATATCCGTAGGCACCTCATAAGATGGATCGCTGAGAATCTCTTTAAGCAAAGGGTTACTAGCACCTAGCATTTTTTCAGCCCCTTTCTCAGTGATGAACTTAATAATTTCAGCCTCACTTAACTTATAGTCCACCTCTCGCTTTTGATGAACAGCACGAATAGCTATTAGAGGTTTTATCTCATCTTCTTTGAGTTCCACAAATTCTCCACCTTTTTCTCTGATTAGAGGTTCAAGATACTTCGATTCCATAGGTTTAGTCATTTTCTTAGCCCTGGAACGAACTAAACAACCTCTAGTCAAATCAAATTTTTTATAGTCATTCAGCTTGCCCAAACCTGTTGATAATGAGACACCACCAGCATACTGAAGAACTGCAACGCCAATTCTTACAGGTTGTCCGTTTTCTTTGCCAATTATCTTGAAATTGAGGTGCTTGTCAGTTTTATTTTTACAGACTTTATCTGTAACCTCTTCAATGGTTACTCTTTCTACTGTTTGTCCAATGAATGTCTGAAAGCCAAATAAAAGAGCATCAGCAAGTTGGAAATTATCATCCAAGTAATTTTCTGGCTCTTGCTCAAGCTCTTTTGTAAAAGCAGTTTCGACTGGATCGTCTTCTTTTACAACCTGACCTACAATCGGAGGATGACAGTTCTTTTTGCACCAATGTAAAACCTCTCTAATGGTCGGTTTTTCTTTGCCAAGGTTGCGGAGTTGGCTTTCCGTAAATGGATAAAGTGGATCAGAAGGAACTAAGTTTCGTACTTCGTAATAATTTTTTAAGGACAAAGTAACTAATTCAACAATAGATTCTCCGTCCATGTAGTTTAATTCAATAGGATTTCCCTGAGCAGAAACCTTATTATAAACCCCACCAGGTAGCTGCTTTACTTTATCCCTCCACTGATTAGGCATCATTACACTCAAAATCAGGCCACGACTGAGGTTTTGCAACATATCTTTGATTAAGCCAGCAACAATTTGGCTTATGTGCAAACCACTAATAGCATCGTAGGCCTCAGGCGTATCTAACTCATCAAAACAAATAACGAGTTCCTTGTATTCACTAATCAAATCTAGAATTTGCAGAACTGCATCAAAAGATTGACGTTGGGTAGGTAATTCTAATTCAATAGATTTCTGTTGAGCTAGTTCTTGACCCTCTAACCATTTGGTTGCATAAAGTGATTCTTCATCTGAAAGTGTCCAGAAAATCGCTTTGACAATATCAGGATCGTTAATATCTTTAGCTTTCGGAAAGGCTTTTGTTAAATCCTTTACAAACTTCTTGACTTGAGGGGGCTTGCTAGTCTTAAATCGTTCAACTAATTGTTTAGGAGAAAAAAATTTAGGGTTTGGTTTGACAGCTTTTAAAGCATGATTAGTCATTTCTGTTGCTAGTTCCTGCCATTGTGTCACCTCTTGAGAGCCAATCTTCCCAAGGCTTTCGGCTAAGATTCGTTGAAATCCTTGCCTAATTTGGGAAAGATCACCATATTTGCCAGCGTAGACAAACAATCCACCACCCTGAACTTGTAGACGATGGCGGATACGGCTAACAATGTGAGTTTTACCCGTTCCGTCCTGAGCAGAGATGACTATTGAAGTTGTTGAGTATTGACCAGCACTAATTTGCTCAAGTGCCTGAAAAACTGCATTAGAAGCATGGGCATTAAGAGTTTCAACATCACTGAAACTCTTACCCCAAACATCAGTGGCATTAAGATTAGGAGGCTTAGCAAACGGGTTTTGACTCAAAAGAGCAGCGTTAAGGTCTTCAGTGGAGGAAACAGAAGAGTTAGTCATGGCTTATTGTGTGAGGTAACGAATTTACAAAAGGATTTAGGTCAATTTTTAGAACTTAGGCGCTTGACATAATAGCGTACTGCGCCAAGTTCAGTTTTGATGGAGTCTTCAGCTTTATCAGGTGTGATGTTTGTCATCTCGCCGCCTATGAGTTGGACAAGATCGTTAGCTTGCATTTCCAGCAGCCACTCGTTGAAGTGCGATCGCGTTACCCGTTCCCCAATCTCTCGCCGAATCTGGTAAATCGGCACCAGATTGTCCAGGTTATAATTCCGATTAAGCCGATCGTAAATATCCAACGCTACAGGCTTAAACTCGTCGTAGGATGCGATCGCTTTCTCGGTTGCCTTACTCGATGTAGCTGTAGCCCCATTGACAGGCGTTCCCGTCTCTCTAAGCCATTTCAACAAAGCATTGCCAGTTTTTGCCCCAAGTTGGCTGTCAAACTGAAAATCAGCGTTTTTCAATCCCTCGCCAAGCATCTCAACGCCTTTGCCAGACAGGGATATTTTGTTTTTGGAGATAGCGATCGCTCCAGATGTTTGCAACTGTTCAAAAACGCCTTGATAGTCCCCTGCCTTCTCGTTCGTCCGTTTAACTCTTTCAGTTAATTCACCTTTTTTAACTTCCTCATCGGTTCCTCCTAAATCCCACAAAGCAAGAAGCACGCGAGTTTTAGCCTGAGCTTCCGTACCTTTTAACCCTTTAGCGGTATCTTTTGATTTTTCTTTGGTTGTCATCTCAGTAATTCCAGATAATTGCGATCTACAATTAGTATTCCCATTCAATCTAACCAAAGTTATAGTTCCCGTCACTCTCAAGCAAATTGCGATGAGACACGGAAAAAAAGCCAATTTACTAAAACATTAAGTTTGGTTAAAAAAAAGTTAGTATCTGGTGGCTTGTGGATATCAACTCAATTCTTCAACCGTTTCAGCGCTTTGGTGTTCATCTCGGTTTAGAGCGCATTCAAAAATTATTGGCAAATTTGGGCAATCCGCACCACAAAGTACCAGTGATTCATGTCGCTGGAACGAATGGTAAAGGCTCAGTTTGTGCTTACCTTTCCGCAGTGCTGACTGAGGCAGGTTATCGCGTCGGGCGATATACTTCCCCTCATTTAGTGGATTGGAATGAGCGCATCTGTCTAAACGAACAGCCGATATCTCTGGAAACGCTAGAAAAATTGCTGCTACAAGTCCAAGCAGCTATCCAACCAGATGAAGAGTCACCGACGCAGTTTGAAGTCATCACCGCCGCCGCTTGGTTGTATTTTGCTCAAGCTCAGGTAGATGTAGCGGTGGTGGAAGTGGGTTTAGGAGGGCGTCTGGATGCGACGAATGTATGCCCTAATCCTCTCGTCACAATTATTACTTCTCTCAGTCGAGAACACTGGCAGAACCTTGGCCCTACTTTAGCGGATATTGCTAGAGAAAAAGCCGGTATCCTCAAGGCGGGATGTCCTGCTGTCGTGGGACAGTTGCCAGAGGAGGCAAGGGCGGTGGTACAGCAGCGGATTATTGAACTGGGTTGTCCGGTTGTTTGGGCTGAACCGGCGGTGGAGTTAGGAACCGCGAAGACGCAGACGCAAGGGGAAGAAAGAAGGGTGGAGTATCAGGGGATCAAGTATCCTTTGCCGTTGTTGGGAGATTTTCAGCTGAATAATTCGGCGTTAGCGATCGCATCTCTCCAAATTCTCTCCTCCCAAGGTTGGGAAATTTCAGAAGCAGCGATCGCTTCTGGTATGGCAAAAACTCAATGGATTGGGCGTCTTCAGTGGACAAGTTGGCAAAATCATCAGTTATTGATCGATGGTGCCCATAATCCAGCCGCCGCAATCGCATTGCGTCAATATGTCGATACCTTAGAAAAATCACCGATCCATTGGGTGATGGGGATGCTTTCTACGAAAGATCATGCGGATATTTTTAGTGCATTACTCAGAAAGGGCGATCGCTTGTATTTAGTCCCCGTCCCGGATCATAGTTCCGCCGATCCAGAGTATTTAGCTACCCTAGCTCAAAATATCTGCCCAGAATTAGCCGATTGTCGCACCTACCCGGATCTCACGGCTGGATTAGAAGCGGCGATTTCCCCAGAAAGTTTATTAGTTTTGTGCGGTTCACTGTATTTACTGGGTCATTTTTTGGAGCAAAACTGCTCTGCTGCATCCAGCTGATACTTGTATTTTCAACGCAGAGGAACGCTAAGGTAAACGCAAAGGAACGCACAGGAAGAATCCCTGTATTTAGTCAGCACTCGCCGCCAAGTTTTTGCCTAAAATGTCGTGCTGTACTTGCTCTGGGGTTTGGTTTCCGTTGACAGTCAACAACCGTTGGCGATGTTCGTAGTATTCCAGGATGGGAATCGTGCGTTCTTGGAATAATTCGAGGCGGCGTTGTACGATTTCTGGTTGATCGTCTGGACGCGATCGCTCTAAGGAACGGCTTATCAACACTGATTCTGGTACCTCTAGCCAAATTGCCCAATCTAGATGTTGCCCCAAATCTTCCAACAAAAAATCTAATTCTTCTGCTTGAAAAGCAGTACGCGGATAGCCATCTAACAGCCATCCACCCTTAATATCCGGCTGTTGGAGACGCTGGCGCATAAATTCGATCATTAGGCGATCGGGCACTAACTCACCCTTTTCTACATAGGATTGTGCTTGGATACCAAGGGGAGATTGGGATGCGATCGCTTGCCGCAAAATGTCGCCCGTGCAAATTCCAGGAATCCCCAGGTGACTGCATAGCAATGCAGTCTGCGTTCCCTTACCTGCCCCAGGCCCTCCTAGAATTATCAGTCTCACGGCACCTTGCTCCTGCTGTGATTGAATCAAGCATCGCCGGAAGCTGAACTTTGATCCAGCTTTCAACCAAGCCTATGCTGGCTATTTTGCCATTGTTCGGGCGCTTAGCGAGACTGACGAAGCCAAGAACTAATACAACAACTAATACAGGATAGTCAGCACTTAGCGGGCTTGACGGATAGATATATCTAGTGTTTGATTATGAGGCAAAATAAAAAAATACACTACATATCGTTTGCTAACCAAACTTTTCTGGGGCAAGCGATTCGCTCTTCAAGATTCCTCACGATTAAACTTCGCCTTATGGTTGCCCAGCTAGAAACCCCAGCGCTTCATTCAGATCGTCGCCTGCTCCCCACCATTGAAGGACTGGTGCAAGTTTTTACCGGCGCTCACCGCAGCTTTTTTACCGGAGTGATGGCGCAAGCGCTGCGAATTGCCGGTCAAGGAACCTCAGTTTTAGTGATTCAGTTCCTCAAAGGCGGAATCAATCAGGGACACGAGCATCCCATGCGCTTAGGGCAAAATCTAGATTGGGTTCGTTGTGACTTACCCCGTTGCATCGATACCCCGCACCTCGACGAAGCGGAAACTCACTCTTTACTCCAGCTTTGGCAGCATACCCAAAAAGTAATATCCGAAGGCAAATATTCCCTCGTCGTTCTGGATGAATTGAGCTTAGCGATTAACTTTGGCTTAATTCCCGAATCCGAGGTACTGGCGCTGCTCGAAAAACGCCCTGCTCATGTAGATATCATTTTGACCGGCCCAGAAATGCCCCAAGCGCTTCTGGATGTCGCCGACCAAATTACTGAAATACGTCGCAGTCACCGACCGTAGGGAATGCACTCACTTCACGCTATCCTAGTATTCCGGTTGGGATTACTTGTGAACCTGTGATTAAGAACGATATCTGGATTACTGAAATGGCTCAAAAGGGTATGATTTCGCCCTTTGAGCCTAAATTAGTTCGTCGTGTAGACGACTTACCTGTTATCTCATTTGGTCTGAGCAGCTTTGGTTACGATATCAGGCTCTCGCCTGTGGAATTCCACATTTTCAGGCATATTCCCGGCACAGTCGTCGATCCCAAAAACTTTAATCCTGAAAATTTGGAGCCGACAAAACTCCATACCGATGCGAATGGTAGCTATTTCATTCTGCCAGCTCATACCTATGGATTAGGTGTGGCATTAGAAAGACTAGAAGTGCCTGAAAATATTACTGTATTGTGCATTGGAAAAAGTACGTATGCACGATGCGGGATCATCTGCAATCTAACGCCTGCCGAGGCTGGTTGGAGAGGACATTTAACCCTAGAGGTTTCCAATTCATCAAATGCAGATTGCCGTATTTATCCCAATGAAGGAATTGTGCAACTGTTATTTTTTGAGGGTAAACCTTGCGAGGTGAGTTATGAATCTCGTCAGGGTAAATATCAAGATCAGCCGGAAAAAATTGTTATAGCACGGATATAAGGAAATACTCAGGTGAAATACTTTCGTGTTGAGGTAGTTGCTGCCACGCCGAATCCCCAACAAGTTATCTGGGCAGCAATGCATCAAGATTACTCCGAAGAGTTGGTTTGGAATAGTTGCGATCGCTGGCCTGATGAGGAGCGAAGCGGCGAACTGATTATTAAACATTTATTATCAGGCGATCGCGGACATTACGGCCCTCTAGAACATCCTCAAATTACTGTTAATGTAGGTTATTTCCCACACTCGATGATGCAGCAACTCCGCACTCATCGCGTGGGCGTGAGCTTTGATGTACAATCCTTCCGTTATACCGGACAGAGAATTGTTGATGTTGTAGAAGGCAAATTAGATATAGAAGAAGCTTTCTATTTACGTCCGGTTGGTAACTATACGAACCGCCAAGGAAAACGCTATTTGTATTCCGAGGAACAACGTCAGGCTGATTTGCAATGGTGCGAAGATGCCTGCAAACATTATAAAAAACGCATAGATGAAGGACTTTCAGAAGAACACGCTAGAGGAATTATTCCTTTTGATGCCAGACAGCATTTTGTGCTGAGTTGTAATGTGCGATCGCTCATGCATCTTTTAGACTTGAGATGGAAAAAAGATGCTCAACTTGAAGCGCAAAAGTTTTGCGAGTTGCTCTGGGTTCATTTTGAACAATGGACTCCGGCGATCGCTCAATGGTATTTGGAAAACCGAGCAAAAAAGGCAAAATTAGCTCCATAGCTTGCCAAATTAAACTTTATATGATTAGGAAGACCATGACCGCCTGAAGTTAAAAAAGCCTTCTAAGAAGTCTTCCAATCGGGTATTTTTCCGGAGTCGTTGTCGGTGCCACTCAGCAGCAGTTTGGTGAATAATTTCTGATAAGGTGGGAGAAATGGCAGGCAGTTGACTGAGAGCATCCACTTTTATTTTCTGTCGCATAGCGAGAGCGATCACCCCCATTAACTCAGCCGCTTCCATCCCCACCAGCGTTGCGCCCAGAATTTCTCCATTGCGACGCACCAGAATTTTACACAATCCCGTGAGTTCCCCTAATATCTGGGCTGCTGCTACTGCCTTGAAATATTGCCGCAACACTAAGACATCTTTACCGTACTGGCGTCTCGCTTGCGCCTCGGTTAAGCCAACCCGCGCCAGCATCGGTTCAGAAAAAACGCCTGTAGGAATGCCGCGATAGTCTACTTTGAAAATGGGTGCAAACAAAGCATTTTTTAGGGCGATGCTGGCTTCGTACTGGGCGATATGGGCAGCTTGATAACCCCCAGCAACGTCACCACAAGCGTAGATACGGGGGTTCGTTGTTTGCAGTTTCTCGTTCAACTCCATCCCACGCCGATTCATCTTGACGCCAACACCTTCCAAGTTTAAACCTGTGACATTTGGTTGCGGTCGAGTACATAGCAAAATTTCATCGGCTTCAATCGCTTTGTTGCCAGCGAGAACCCACTTTTTGTCGTCAATTCGTTTAACTTGCGTCACTTCTGTTTGAGTCAGGACGCGGACGCCCTCAATTTCTAGCTGTGCTTGCACCACTCTCGCCGCCTCTGGGTCTTCTTTCGGCAGAATGTGGGAACTGCGTACCACTAGGGTGACATCAGCACCCAACCGAGATAAAGTCTGTGCCAGTTCGGTGCCAGATGCGCCACCGCCAATGACCACCCAGCAGGGGCGAAGAGATGCGTCTACAGCTATCTGTTCGGGGGATTGCTGCCAAATATCTATCGGCGTCCGATAGCCAGTAGCTTCGAGTCCGTCAATTGCTGCAATCCCCGGACGAGAACCCGTGGCAATCAGGTAGGCACGCGATCGCAATCTCCGTCCATTGACGACAAAAGCGAGGTAAGGTTTACGACAAAATTCACCTTCCCCAACAATGACATCAACACCCAAAGAAGCCAAAATCGCTGGGGAATGTTGTTCTTCTAAAGTGGAGACGACGCCATCCGCCCACTGGATTGCCTCAGTCAATCGCCCCCCTGGAACGGGTTGCTGTTCTGTAGAATTAGCCAGATTCCAGGGGGCACCAAATCGATTGAAGTCACTTTGCGGGTGAATCACTCGCCTAACCTGAGTCAAAGCTTTGGTATAGAGAGACCCTAACTGTAAGGACGATTGCCCGCGCCCCTCAGAAGGTGGCTGGGGTTCGACTAAGGCGACGCGGGCTTGCAGGTTGGCAGCAGCAATTGCGGCATGACGCCCTGCCTCTGTGCCGCCTATTACGACTAAGTCGTACTCAACTGCCATGATTTGTTCTTTGTCAGTTGTTAATTGCTGATTGCTAATGGTTTATTGCTAATGGCTAATCGGAAAAAATGAACAATTAGCCATTAACGATTAGCCATTACAAAATTGCTGCTAGACCGTCGATTAGGCGCTGGTTATCAACTTCGGAACGCACGGCGACTCGGAAATAGCGATCGCCTAATTCTGGAAAGCTCAAGCAGTCACGGATCAGAATTTTACTCTGCTTGAGAAGTTTTTCCTGTACTTGCGAACTGGGTTGTTCTGACTCAACCAGCAAAAAGTTAGCAGCACCCGGTAGCGGTTGCAATCCCGGTATTTGCGCCAAACCTTGGAACAGGTGGGACTTTGCCGGTTCCAACCAATCCCAAGTTTGCTGTTGAAATTGTGTATCCTGTACCACAGCGACACCAGCGGCTGCGGCTAAGGTGTTGACAGGCCAAGGATCTCGCCACTGTTGCCAGCGCCGCAGGCGGTCTGGGTGAGCGATCGCATAACCTAAGCGCAGCCCTGGCAGACTGTAGAACTTAGTGAGCGATCGCAGAATCACCAAATTCGGGTAGTCTTGCACCACTGGAATTAGGCTTTGCTGCTGGGAAGGCGGCAGAAAATCCATAAAGGCTTCATCCATCACCACCAGAGCAAATTGCTTCAGATAAGGTATTAGAGTCTCCCGCAAAAACATCTGACCCGTGGGATTGTGCGGGTTATTCACCAGTAGACCAGTGGGATTTTGGATTTTGGATTTTGGATTTTGGATTGGGAATCGTAAATCCAAAATCGAAGATCGAAAATCGGGAAGCGGGCACTCATGTACGTTGGCGCTAAACGTCCAGAGTGCCCGCCAGTAATCGCCAAATGCTGGTGTCACCAGACACGTTCCCGTCAGTTCTGATAAATCCCAACTTGCCCAGGTTAGTAACTCTGCCGAGCCGTTCCCAGGCAGAATCCAGTCTGGCGGGAGTTGGTGCAGCTGACCCAGAGACACCCGCAACTCGGCATAATCTGGGTCAGGATAGGCACGTAAGCGCTCTAGATGTGCCCCAATCGCCGCAAGTGCCGACTGGGGAGGCCCCAACGGGTTAATACTGGCAGAAAAATCAACAATGAGGTCGGGGGAACAGCCTGCCAGTGCAGCTGCCCAGGCTAAGTTACCCCCGTGAACAGGCCGAGTCAAGGATGATTGCCGCTTTGGATAAGTGGTTAATCTTCGGGCGCAACTTTTTCTTTAAACAACTTACCCGCAGAAAATGCAGGAACCTTCGTTGCGGGGATTTCCATTTTGTCCCCAGTTTTAGGATTGCGACCCTCGCGGGCTTTGCGTTCCCGCGATTCAAAAGAGCCGAATCCCACCAAAGTCACCTTATCGCCAGAAGAAACAGCTTCCATGATAGCTTCCAAGGCAGCCGTCAAAACAGCATCTGCTTGCTTCTTAGTGACAGAAGCCTTGTCTGCCACTGCATCAACCAATTCACCTTTATTCATGTTTAGTCACTCCAAATGGTTTGTACGGGCGGGATTATGACTAGCTCTAAAGTCCCAATCGGGGCTTTAGACACGAGCCTTTGAGGGCAATTTAGCCTCAAAAAAGCTGAAACTCTCGCTGTCTCGAAGTTTCACTGCATTATTCTAAAGTCTGCGTGCTGGATATGGATCGTCGAAAGCTTTAAGTTATGTAGATTTGAGGTTTTTTTTGATTAATTTTTCGGCAACGGGCACTTTTTAAGAGTTGCACAGCCTAGTTTCCTAGGCAAAAACTCCGTCTAGGGCACAAATAAGCCCCCTGTCGGAAGTCGAACAGGGGGAAGTTGTGTTTTGTCTCTTCAAGGCTCAAGCGATCGCTACTTGTTACTTACGCTCCAATATCTCACGCGCATTTTGTCCTGGGGTGTAGCTGTAGCCAAACGCGGCACGCGACGAGTCATCGATAATCTGAGGCGTCAGCAATACGATTACCTCTTGTCGCTGATTTACCTTGTTGGTACTTCTAAACAAGGCACCCAGCAGAGGAATATCGCCCAAAATTGGCACTTTGGATACTGTGGTTCGCTCTGAATCTTGAATAATGCCCGACAAAATTAGTGTCTGACCATCTCGCAGGCGAAGTTGTCCAGAGTTCAGGTTACGCACCGTCAGCAAAGCGATTTGGTTGACATCATCACCAACGACTATATTTTGCTGACCGCCAATCGCAGTTACGGTGGGATTTACCGCTAAAGTGACGAAACCATTATCGTCAATCCGCTCGACTCTGATATTGAGGATTAAACCTGCCTGTTTAATTTCTGCGGTGACGGTTGTATTCGTCGTATTTTCAGTTGTTTCCGTTTCCCGCCGAATATTACCCACAACCTCTTGAGTCAGATTGACGGTAGCCGATTGTCCTTCCTGGACAACCAGAGTCGGGTCAGTCAAAATCTTAGCGTTGCCACTTTGAATCTGAGCCTGTAATGACGAGAGAAACCGGCTGGGGAATTGGAAGAAGCTAGGAAGAGCTGTAGTAACTGTTCCCAGCGTTCCCGCTGTGAAGGTAGCAGTAGTAGTAGCAGGAGTACCAGGAGTAGCAGGAATAATTGTCCCAGGGGTTCCTGGGGGAGAACCAGCAGGAGCAGGAATGAATACAGCAGGAGTTCCTGCTGTACCAGGAGTTGTCGTGACAGTACTTTCGTTTGGCGTTCCCCGTGTAAAGTCTGTGATACCTGCTCGGAACGGGTTTCCTGAAACTCCCGCGCTAGGTTGAGGAAATAATAAAGGCGCTCCTGGCGTCTCGTTAACAGTCACAGCAGGATTATTCCCCGGATTGATAATCACGCTTCTGGTGCCTGATCCAGTTCCTGGAACAGGTACGGCGTTGTTGAAATCTAGGAAGGTATTTCCACCTGCAAAGGGGTTCGGGATGACTGTTGGAGAAACCTGACTGCCAGCCGTTTGCGCCGCCGTAGGTGGTCTGACACCGCCATAATTAAAGACTGCGGCTCCTCGGTCAACGTTGAAGAAACTGTCCCCGATCCCGAAGGAGAAGCTAGTATTAAAGTCTTTGGTGTTCAATAGGTTGACATCAACGACCTTGACATTCACTGCCACCTGGCGACGGCGGGCATCTAACTGGGTCAAGAGGTTTGTCGCAATTTCAACTTTGCGAGGAGAGCCAACCAGGGTGATGGCATTGAGTCGCTCGTCGGCTGACACTGCTAACCCTTTGAGTAGTAAGGGGGCATTTCCCTCGGTAGCTCTCAGTGCAAGAATGCTTGGCGTTCTGATTTCTACTGTTCGAGCGGCGGCTCCCTCTCCAATGGTCTGAATTTGAATTTGCTCTGTAGGGATTTGCGTCTCTGCCCCTTGGGTCGTCAAGAAGTTTGCCGCTGCCGTGACAGGGACTTGATTGAGTCGCAGGCTGCGGGTGATGATATTTCGAGCATCGTCGGGCAGTCTGGCACCCACAAAAATTGTTCGTCCAACTCGGTTGGCTTCTAAGCCGCTCAGCTGAAGGACGTAGTTGAAGACATCTTGAACTGGCTCATTTTCGATATCCAGGGAAATCGTAGGTCCCCCCTCGGTAGCACCACCTGGGCCAGGAGCGGCTGCTGGTTGCCCAGGAGTCCCGCCTGCTGCCGCGCCTCCCGTAAAGGCAAGGTTGAGACCCGCAGAACGGGCAAGCAGTCCTAAAACTTCTCGGACGGGAGCATCCCGCAACACTAAGCGGGGTACGCGCTCAGCTGTACCGAGATCGATGACAGCGGGGGCAGCATTGGTGTTGGAGGTAGTAATATCGCCGACTGGGGGCGCGATCGCTCTCGGCAAGAAAGGCGGTGCCGGACTGACGGGTTGCACTGTCCCCGCCGCTGGAGCCGGAACTCCGTCAATGGTAATGCGCGGATTTGGAACCAGAACGTCTGGGTTTGGCGGGTTTATGACTGGTTGAGGCTGAACCTCTGGTAGACCGGGCGCAGGGGTTATGCCACTGGGTGCTGGAACCTGTGGGATTTGACCGGGTGCCGTCTGGGGGAATACACCGCCCGGAACTGGCGTTTGAGCGAGTCGGCTTGGAGTCGGTGGCGTCTGTGCCGTTGGTGCAGGTGCAGTAGGAGAAGAATTAACAGGTGCTTGGGAGGAGAGTGTCGGTGGTGTTGCTTCAGTCGGCGGTGCAACAGAGTTAACGTTTAAGGTGATTCCCCCTTCCTTGTTCTGGCTAATCTGCCCGGTCGGTTTGCTGTTAGCTGCGCTGACTGTTACTCGGACGCTATTGTCCTCCCGCTGGCTCACGACGATTGACTGAATGCCAGGAGCCGGATTTTCCTGACGGAAGCTGTCTCCCTCAGGTAAGCTCAGTCGGGCATTCAGCACATCTGCCGTTAACTCATTGCCACGGCTGAGTGTGAACATCTGAGGGCGTAGGACAGTGTCCTTGCCGGAGCGATCGCCCTCAGATGTCTTTAGCATCACTTCAACACCGTTATCCGTGGGATTGAGTTGCACAGCGGTTACTTGCGTGGCAGCTGCTAAGACCCGTTGTGTTCCGGGTAGAACCAGTGCTGAACCGAGCAAGATTCCACCCAATATTGATAGCTGTTTCACCGTTTCCTCCTCACACAAAAGCAATTTTTGCACCTGAACAGCTTTCAGGTCGAATTCTCGACACCTACTTGCTGTCTCCTACTGGGGTGGTTGAGCTGCCGCTGCTGCCGCTGCTGCTGCCGCCGCCTCTTTCGCTTCCTGCTCCGATAATGGCAGCAGCACCTCTAACCTAAAAGAGGTATTAATCAAGGTTCGCTCTTTTGGTTTGCCAGAGGGGACAATTTGACCCTGCCGGTTTACCGTAATTTTCTGACTGGTCGCCGCGTCCTTTAAATCTGATTTCAAGTCTTTTACTACTAGCAGTTGCTGGAGTCGCTCTAGACTTCTCAGAATCGATTGGGTTTGTCCGTAGTCGCCTTCAAAGCTTACATTGTATACCTTACGTTTGAGCTTACCATTGACTTCCGGCCCTAAAGATCCATCAGTAATAATGTCACTACTGCTAGCATCAGCGGCATCGTTTCTTCTTGGCTCATACTTGGTCAATTTACCCTGTCTTGCCTTAACAAAACGATTGATATCCAGCATTAAGGTATCCAGGGTTCTGGAGCTACCAAACATGGAAAGGACAGCAGCTCTTTGCTGTTTTGCCTTGCCTAGGTTTACTTTCGCCGCATCAATTTTTTGCTGGAGTTGTGCCTGTTGTTGAATTTGCTGCTCGGTGTTTTCTACATCAGTTTGCAGTTGTTGATAAGAAGTCCACGCAGGCAACAACAGGTTAGCGACCAAATAAGCTGCTCCTGCTAAACCCAACACTGCCAGCAAGGCACCGCTAACTGTTGGCGTGAAAGTAATACCAAAGGCACTGGGATAGGCAGCTTCATCTTGGCCTTCATCGGATGGTATAAAGTCTTGACTTACCGTCATTTTTGCAGCGCTCCTGTGTTCTGAAGGTTTCTAAGCCGAGTCGCTAATCCCACTGCACCTTTGCGCTCCCACTCTCTAAGTAACTGGGAAGCCGGGGCATCGCTCAGGCTCGTTTTAATGGTGTATTCCACCACTTTTGGCAATTTAATTTCTACTCTAGCGTTGGAATTTCCTTGATCCTGGGGCTGTTGCACCTGAGTTTGATTGTCTTTCAACTCAGCCGCCACAATTTGGGTATCTTCGCTATCGAATAACTTAGATCGCTGTAGCGTTAGCAAAAAGTCGTTCACTTCATCAAAGGAGCGAGCGTACCCTTTGATTGACACGTTAGAACTCGGAGGGGCTGCGGCAGCAGTGGGGCTAGGGGCTGCGGCGGCGGTGGCTGGATCTGGAGCGGTTTGCTCAATGCTGGTGATTTGCAGACCGGGTGGCACGCGATCGCGTATATCCTGCAAAATCGCTGACCACGGAGCTAATTGATTGAACACGCTGGCGAGTGCCTGCGTTTCTCCTTTCACAGCCTGCGTTTCGTTGTTGATTGCTTGAATTTGCTGCTCTTTGGCTTTGCCTTCATTGAGCTGCTGTTCCAATTGAGCTTTTTTTGCGGTCAATTGTTCGGTTTGGTTTTGCAGCAACAACCACAACGCCCCAACTCCTGCTGGCAACAGCAGACCGACTGCCAATCCCGCCAACAGCGGCGTCATGTTTTTATTCCCAGAGGGAGCTTTGGCACCGGGGACATCGCGGCGGATGATGTCCGGGCGATCCTTAAGAAAATTAATATCTAGGCTATACATCGCTTTAAACCTCTCGTAGTCCTAATCCCAATACGACTCCCAATCCCGGTCTTTGCACTGGTGAAATTTCCTCTATCACCTCCAAGGAAAGGGCCGCAACTGGGTCTACTTGTGTCGTTGGCAAGCTCAACCGTTGCGTGAAGAATTCATCCAGTTGTCCAATTCCTCCTCCTGGCCCAGCGAGTAGCAGCTGCGCCACTTCTAAATTTTCGCTCTGATTTAGATAAAAATCGATAGAACGACGCAGTTCGTCGGCAAGCTCTCCCAATACTCTAACCAAAGCTGCCATACCGGGATTGATCCCTGTTGCGCCTGTGCGGACATTATCGACGGGGGTGTTGGGAATTGTCATCCCTTGCAGGATTTCAGTGTTTCTCGATGTCGGTAAATTCATCGCCCGATTGAGGGCACTCTGTAGTTGATATGTCCCAATCGGCACGGTGCGCGAGAATTGTGGCACCCCATCTACGATGATGGCAATCTCGGTGCTGTCGAACTCAATATCTACCAAAACGGCAGCTTCTTGAGGACCAAATTGCCGCAACTGCTCTCGAATCGTCCGAATCAGAGAAAAACTGCTAATCTCTAACACATCGATTTTTAATCCAGCTTCCCGGAAGGTTTCGATATAGGTATCTGTCACATCCTTGCGGGTGGCAACTAGCAGCACCTGCACCTTCTCAATTCCATCCTCATCGGTGAAAAATCCCAGCTTCTGGTAGTCTACATCTGCTTCTTCCCGTGGAAAAGGCAAGTAGAGACCGGCTTCGTGATCCAACACCATTTCCCGCAACTCTTTGTCATCAAGTTCCGCAGGTACTGGGATAACGCGCACCACGGCTTCGCGACCCGATACGGCAGTGGCGACGTTCTGGACTTTTATCTTACTTTCAGCGATCGCTTCCTTAATCAGTTCTGCTAAAGCTGGGGCATCGATAATCTTGCCTTCTTGAAAAACCCCTTCCGGAACTTCTTTCGAGGACAGCATTGTTAATTTGAATCCTTGTCCCTGCTTGCGTAGTTGAGCAATATTAATTCGTTCAGGGGCAATTTCTATACCAATTCCTTTGGTACGTTTCGATAATAATCCTTTAAATCGGGTGAACATATCTTTAGGTTTGCTGAGGGGAGCAGCCATAGAAAGTTTAGTTAGGTAAGAGAGATTGCGTATAGGGAAATAGAGACAGATTCATGGTACCCAATCTAGCTGACAAACACATCGGTAGAGACAAAAATACACCCTGATAGATTCCGTACCATTAGATATACCTCATCAGGTAGGATGAGTTACTGCTAGCTGGGTTACTGCTAGCGCTGAAAGTGGAATTGCAATTTACATGATCCGTAGGAAAACCTGGAGACGATTGGGCATCTGTACCCTATTGGGGTTCATTTTCAGCTGGGTTATCAGCTGTAGCCCTGGATCTGCCCCATCCGGAAAAGGGGAAATTGAGTTCTGGACGATGCAGCTGCAACCGCAGTTTACTGAGTATTTCAACAAACTGATTGCCAACTTTGAAGCCGAAAATACCGGCGTCAAAGTCCGCTGGGTAGATGTACCCTGGAGTGCGATGGAAAGCAAAATCCTGACGGCGGTTTCGGCAAAAACAGCACCCGATGTCGCGAACCTCAATCCGGACTTTGCCTCTCAGTTGGCGTCGCGCAATGCTTGGTTGAATTTAGATACTAAAGTTCCCCAGGCGGTGCGTCAGCAATATCTACCTAATATATGGAAGGCTAGCACGCTCGGCGACCAAAGTTTTGGACTTCCCTGGTATTTAACGACGCGGGTGACGATTTACAACCAGGATTTGTTTAAAGCCGCTGGGGTAAGCAAACCTCCGGCGACTTATGCCGAACTGGCACAAGTTGCTCAACAAATTAAGGAAAAAACCGGCAAGTATGCGTTTTTTGCAACCCTAGTTCCAGAAGATTCGGCTGAGGTGCTGGAATCGATGGTACAGATGGGGGTTCAATTGGTGGATGCCAATGGAGAGGCGGCTTTTAATACACCCGCCGGGAAAGCGGCGTTTCAGTATTGGGTAGACCTTTACCAGAAGAAGCTGTTGCCCCAGGAAGTATTGACACAAGGGCATCGACGTGCAATTGAACTGTACCAAGCAGGTGAGACGGCGGTGCTAGCAACGGGCGCAGAGTTTATGGCGACGATTGAGAAGAACGCCCCAGCGATCGCGCGAGTCTCCGCTGCGGCACCCCAGATTACCGGCGAAACGGGTAAAAAAAATGTAGCGGTGATGAATCTGGTGATTCCCCGCGACACTCCAAATCCGGATGACGCCCTCAAATTTGCTTTATTTGTCACCAACGATCAAAATCAGCTGGCTTTTGCTAAGGCGGCGAACGTGTTGCCGTCTACAGTTCAGGCAGTGCAAGAGTACCAAAGCCAGATAGCCAGTAATCCGAAGGTGTCGCCAGTGGAACAAGCTCGCGTCATTAGTGCCAGCCAATTGACATCGGCAGAGGTTTTAGTCCCGGCGATGAAGGATCTCAACAAGTTGCAGAAGGCAATTTATGAGAATTTGCAAGCAGCAATGTTAGGGGAAAAGACGGTAGACAAAGCAGTTGGAGATGCAGCTTTAGCGTGGAATCAACGCTAGGGATTCACGCTAAAGCTGCCAGACCTAACTCCCAACCCCTTCCTGGAATCGGGAAGGGGAGCAATATTCAAGAGAAATATTCAAAACCCCTCTCCGTTTCGGAGAGGGGTTTGGGGAGAGGTTTGGAGAGGCACTTTTTTCTCTAGATGGGGAGTTATCACACGATTACAGCAGTATTAGAGCTTGATGTGACTTCACGGGGCAACTCTAGGCGGAAAGTTGAACCCTCTCCCGGCTGACTTTCCACCTGTATTTTCCCATCCATCATGCGAACTAATCGGTCAGTAATGGCAAGCCCTAAACCCGTACCCCCATGAGTGCGCGTCAGGCTTTGACTGAGTTGTCGAAATTCTTGAAAAATTTGCTGAATTTCCGACTCCTCGATCCCAATGCCCGTATCTTTGACCGCGATCGCAATTTGGTCGGGTTTCGGTTCGCAAGCATCTACAGTAATGCTACCCGAATCGGTAAACTTAATCGCGTTGGAAAGAAGATTAACCAACACCTGCCGCACGCGATTACTGTCATTCACAACACAAGGATTATCAAGACTAACGTGAATATGCACTTCCAGGTGCTTCTGCTGAGCCAAGCTCTGGAGTTCTTCCACCGTTTGCGTGACTAGCTCGACTAAGTCAAATTCTTCCAAATTTAATTCCAGCTTTCCCGCCTCTAGCTTAGAGAAGTCCAGAATATCCTCAATCAGTTTGAGTAGGTGTTTGCCACTATTAAAAATGCGCTCCAGCATATGTATTTGGCTTTGGCCCAGCTGATGCTGAGCTTGGCGCATCAGCAATTGCGAAAAGCCTAGAATCGCATTCATCGGAGTCCGCAGTTCGTGGGACATCAGCGCCAAAAACTGCGACTTCAGCCGGACTTCTTCTTGAAGGCGCAAATTTTGTAAATGATAATAGCGAATTTTCTCCTCCGCTTGCTTGCGGGCGGTGATATCACGTAGCATCCAGCGCAGGGAAGACCCCTTACCTTGCTTATCTGGGACGCTGGCGACAGTCAGCGCAGCATTAAAGAGTTTGCCTTGACGCGATTTTAGTCGCACCTCCCACTCCTGAACTAAGCCTAATTTTGGCACCTGAGTCAGTTGGGAACGAAAGGCTCGACGAGCTTCTTCAGGCACAAATATGATTAGCGGTTTGCCCACTAGGTAAGTGGGCAAGATACCGAGAAGCTCAGCGGCGGCGCGGTTGGCTTCCCGAATCGTTCCAGCCGCATCTGTTACCAGGTAGCCGTCTGGAGCAAACTCGAATAGGTCTAGGTAGCGCTGGCGTTCCGATTCCAATGCTCCCCTCGCCACTAACAACTCCTCATTCTGCTGGCGCAGTTCTTCTTCGGCTACGTGTAATTCTTCCAAAGCGGTTTTTAATTCTTCCAGCGATCCCGCTAGCAGCGCTGGCTGTTGCTGAGGCGATTCGGTGACACGCTGCTGTAACGCCGCTGCGCGTTGGCGTGCCGTCTCTATTTTCTCGGTAAACCGCTCTCCTTTTAGGTGAAAAGTCATGAAATTCTTGATTACTATCTTTTTTTAAACTTTTGTTAAGCTCTTGAATCACCCATTTTGCTTTTTGAGCAATTTGGAAATCAGATTAGCTGTAAGCGCCCTAAGCAACTAGACAAATCACACAAAGTTTTTAGCTTTTGGCAGCAAGTGCCGTTGAACTTAACTTTAATGAATAAATTCCCGTAATACACAAAGTGTGCAAAATCTTAGTAAAGACACTATGTACATACTTTGAGTTAACTGTAAGAAATTTATATGTAAATCCTCTTTAAGGCTGATAAGTTAGGTGAAATCCATAAGCCGTAACCAGAGCTTTATCCACATACCTTTCCGTTCCTTCTCGAAACCAAACAAACCCGATCCCCCAGCCTTCTGCCCACTTCACGGTAAGCGTTGCCTGGTTAGAAGAAGAAAAAGCTAAAATATTTTAGATTTTTTTAGGGAGAAAGCGGCTAAATTTAACTTTTTTTATCTTGTCGGATCGGGGTTTGGAAAGCGGTTATTTTTATACCAGTAGGGTTGATTTTTTACACATACTTAGAAAAGATATTTCAATACAGACTGTAGCTTTGAGATTTTTATAGTATTGGCATAGCGCTGTGCAATTCTTGCATTAATACAATCACTCCCTGAATATCTTTTTTTAAAATAAATAGAGGCATACAGGTGACTTTACACTGAATTGTCCTCCCACGCCGGTTGATAGCATCTAGTGTTTCTTCGTGGTATTCCAAGTCCCCGGTTAAACAGCTTTGAATCGGCTGTCTAAGCTGCTCTACCGGCAAGCCAATCTTTAAATTTAGAAAAGGCTGTCCCTGGACTTCATCGCTTCGCAGTCCCCACAAATCTTCAGCTTGAGGATTCCAGATTTGGATGTTCAGTTCTTGGTTTAATACGACAATGCCGCCCGGTAGGCTGGTAAAAATAGATTTGAGAAAGGCGTTGGCTTGGTTAACCTGGTTGCTGGACAGCCGCAGTTTTTCTGTTGTTAGGCGTAGCTCTTCGTTACTTGTATCTAATTGTTCTGATTTTATTTGTAAATCTTCGTTACGCGCCTCTAAGCTATCAGCAGTGGTCTTAATTTGGGCGATCGCGCTTTGCAGGTGTTCGTTGACGACAAGCCAGTCGTGGTTTTTATTCTCTAAGGAGCGATCGCTCTTGGCTAATGCTTCGACAGTCGCTCGCAGTTGCTCATTGAGAACTTGTAGCCTCTGTTTAGAGTATTGCACCTGGAACTGTCGAGATTGGTTCATGTCTTGGCAATCGCTCTCCATCGCTGCCAAACGCTCGTTGGATTGAGATAGCTCCTCGTGCGCCACCAGCAAGTCTTCCAAGACGAAGCAAAAGTCCTCAAACGCTGCCGTCGCCAACACGATTTGCTGCAAGATTAATGCCTGTAGGGGCGATGAATCAATGGCTAATAAATATTTGTGCAGGATTGCCAAGTGTTGTTGTAGAAGGATTATCTGCTGGGAAAACTTGTCCTCATTCATTCAGGAACTCCTTCTTGCTCCTCCATGAATAAAAGCACTTCTCGAATCTCTCCCTCCTTCCCTAACAAAGGTTTACAAGAGACTTTACACTCAATTGCCTTGCCGCGTCGGTTAGTGGCATTGAGGATAATTTCTTGTAAATCGTTCTCCCCAGCTAGACAGTTGCGAATCGGCTGTTTGAGTTGCTCTACTGGCAAGCCAATATCTAAATTTAGAAAGTGTTGTCCTTGGATTTCATCGCTTCCCAGTCCCCACAACTCCTCAGCTTTGCGATCCCAACGCTGGATATGCATATCTCGCCCGACTACGACGATGCCACCCCGAAGAGTGCCTAAAATCGACTCTAAAAAGGCGTTTGCGTCGTTGAGTTCTTCGCTGCGGCGGTGCATTTCATCGTTAAGAGCCTGCAATTCCTCATTCGTGGATTGTAGCTCTTCGTTCATGGTTTCTAGCTCTTCGTTAGAGGATTGGAGTTCCTCATTTGTCGTCTCTAACTCTTCGTTAGAGGATTGGAGTTCCTCGTTCGTCGTTTCCAACTCTTCATTCGTAGACTGGAGTTCCTCATAAGCCATTTCCAGTTCTTGGTTGGATTGTTGCAAATCGTCCTGTAGCCGTTTGTAGCGGCTGACATCAATGAAGGAAATACTGACGCCTAAAAGATTGTTGGATACCTCTACGAGCGGTACCACCAGCACGTCTAGAGTAATCGTTTCGCCTTTCGGAGTTTGCCACGGCACATCCCTGACAGTAATCTGTCGGCGCTCCGCATAGGCTTGATCGATACAAGAGCGTAATTCCAGGGGACGATAAGAAATTTCTAAATCTTGCAAGGGGCGACCCAGATCCTTCGGACTCAAGGGAAACATTGCCCTAGCACGTTCGTTCACCAGCACTAAAAAGCCATTGACATCTATCACTATCTGGGATGTCGGGCTGCTGTCGAAGGCGACTTCCCGAATGCGGACATGAGTGGCTAGATTGTTCACTGCCTCCTCGCTGCCAGACTGAGCCATAAGCAACAACCGTTCGCGTATTCCTATTTTATGGGCTTTGGTAAAGATACGCCGCTTCAAATCCACAGGTGTGAAAGTGTGGCTGTGGCTGAGCAACATCTCCGCCTTCCCTAAAAAGATAAAGCCACTGTCATTCAGGGCAAAGTGAAAGCGGGAGAGGATTTTAGATTGAGTTTCGGCATTGAAATACATCAAAGTGTTGCGACACACCAGTAAGTCAATGCGGGAGATGGGAGCATCAATCGTCAAGTTGTGACGCCCAAAAATCACCAAGCGACGCAGATCCTTGCGAAAGTTATAGCCGCGAGCGCATTCCTCGAAGTACTTCTCTACCATTTCCGGAGCCAGATCCGCGACATCCTTCGCTGAATAGGTCGCTTGGCGGGCTAGATTGAGGGCTTCCTCGTCTAACTCGGTGGCATAAATTTTCACCCGTTCTTTGAACTGTTCTACTCCCAGCGCTTCAGCGAACGCCATCGCGATAGTATAAGCTTCTTCTCCAGAGGCACAGCCAGCACTCCAGATGCGGATCGGTTCGTTGATTTGTTTGCGGGCGGCAATGGTGGGAACGATTTCTTCAATAATGTAATCCCAGGCTGAGCGATCGCGGAAGAAGGCAGTTACATTAATCAACAACGTGTTAAACAGGTGAATAAATTCTTCTGGATATACTTCTAGGTAATCCATATAATCGTTGTAGCTTTCCAGTCCTACTATCTGCATCCTTTTCAGGACGCGACGCATCAGAGAGGAACGTTTGTAGCCAGTAAAATCAAAGCCACGGCTGCCTTTAAGATACTCTAGCAGCGCTTCAAATTCAGGGTTGAGGATTGAGCGATCCATAAGTAGTTGTTAGTTATACCAGTTTTCCATAAGTGCAATACGGTTTTGACCTCGCTTCCATTGCTCTAGAAGAATCTGAGAGAGGCTTTGAATTGACCGCCCACAACCGCGTTGGGAAGAGGGTTAGCGCTTAGGTTTTCTCTGTATATCTTACCCGATCGAAAATGACTATAATAGCTACTCGCTTAATCGAATATTTTTTTACACAACATCAATTTAGTATATTAGCGTAATTAGATATCACGCTTTGGGAGTGGTAGAAAGGTTAGTTGTCAATCGCAGCAAGCTGAGGACTTAATGACTACTGAGGATTTCCGATTCCCAGTCTTCAACAAAGTTACATTGATTGCTCACAGTTTGATTAGCGATTCGTGGTAAATCACTAGCTTTTTGCCCTATTTTTATTAGCAAACTCTATCTATAAATGATTAAAGTTGGTGACAACAATTTGCCATTTGCAATTAGCTATTTACCAGATTCACCAAAGTAGCAGCAATTTCATTTAAGGGGAGTATCCAATCGACTGCTCCAGTTTCAATTGCGGCTCCCGGCATCCCAAAATACTGCGAAGATTCCCGATCTTGCGCGATCGCGATTCCGCCCATTTGTTTAATCGCTCTGATGCCGGTTGCACCATCCTTACCCGTCCCGGTGAGGACAACCGCGATCGCTCGTTCTTTAAAACTCGCCGCGATTGATTCAAAGAGTAGATCAGCGGAGGGACGGACAAAATGCACCAGTTTCGTCTGGGTGAGGGAGAGAGTAGCGTCAGGGTCGATCAGCAGGTGATGATTCGGCGGCGCGATATAGATTGTCCCCGGACGCATTTGCTCTCTTGGTTCTGCCTGCTTGACGGGTAGAGACGTGCGACGATTCAGGATTTCTGCGAGTAGGCTGGGGTGTTTGGGGTCTAGGTGCTGGACGATGGCAATCGCTGCCGGAAAGTCTTTTGGCAAGCCAGAAATCAATTCGGTGATGGCTTTTATCCCACCGGCAGACGCTGCCACTGCCACGATGGGAAAGGTAATCAAAGGGTGAGAATTTTCTTCGGTTTCTGGGTTCGATCCTGCTTTTCTCCGATTCTCCTTTTCTACCTGCTTCCCATTTTCCGGGTGTACCTCGGTATCTTTCTCTTTGTCCCCATTGCCATTTAAAAGCAGTTGCCGGATGATGGTAGCGTTGTGCTGAGCTTCGTGCGCCTGCTCTTCAAAGCGTTTGGCTGACCGAGTTTGGTTGCGATCGCGTGCCCCTTGATGCATCCGACGGGACAAAGCGGCACGTTCTTCTAGTGCCCTAAACGCATTCCACAGTGCCGTCTCTAGTGCCTCAGATTGCTCTGCCAGCAGAGTCTCGCCGGAATAGGCGTGACCCGTGCGGCAGCGGAACCGAAGCAACTGACCGTCGTGCAGTTCCCACAGGGCACCCCCGCAATCTGGACAGCCGAAGCCGGAGGGCGTTCCGGGTCTGTCATCTTTGTGTATGGAAGCCATATTTAATTCTGCGCTCTCGGATTCCATTTCCATCTCATCAGTTACAGGCTCTTTTTCCTCGGCTGTCACTGACTCTTGAGCCAAGCTTACCAGGGTAGGAGCGATCGCTGACAAAGGCAAAATATAATCGACTTCTACGTTCTCGATAGCGCTACGGGGCATTCCGGGAAACAAGGCGTCGTTGGGATCTTGAACCACTGCGACACCGCCTCGCTGCTTCACCGCTGCGAGTCCCGCCGTCCCATCGTCAAGATTGCCTGAAAGCACCACACCCACCACTCGCCGTCCATAGAACTGGGCTGCCGTGCGAAATAGGGGATCGATGGCGGGTCTGTGACCGTTCTCCTTAGGACCACGAGCCAGGTGGATGTATCCGCGTTTAACTAATAAATGGTAATTGGGGGGTGCCACATAAATCCGCCCATGTTGAATCGCCTCGCCGTCCTTGGGATGAGATGCTTTCAAAGAGCCGCAGCGATTCAGGATACTTGGCATGGCGCTGGTGCTGTGGGCAGGGAAGTGTATGACGACAAAGATTGCAGCTGGCAAATCCGGCGGCAAAGCCTTGACCAGTTGAGTCAGCGCTTCTACCCCGCCTGCAGAGGCACCGAGGACGATAATATCGTGACCAGACATTTATTTTCTCAATGCAGCGGATGAATTAAATTACCCAATCAAGCGAAGACCGAATTCTCAAAACTCTTTTCAATCGAACAAGTAGCTGAATCATCGCCGCAGACGCTTCGAGATCCTGTATTGGTTACTTTAGGCTAACATCTGTCACTCGTCATCAATCCTCGGCATGAAAGCGCTTACTGAGTGTAGAGCAATTCTATTTGAATTGTGAGGGTGTAGGGCACCCTTGATTGAGAACTGCCTCGACACAACTGATTCGATGAAAACAAGCTAAATACTGACTCGGCGGGGAAATTTTACATTGAAGGTAGATCCGTGACCTAAATGACTTTCCACTGATATTTTTCCATGCATTAATTGCACTAATGAGTGAGTGATGGCAAGCCCTAAACCCGTACCCGGATATTTTTTGGCGAGGGACTGATCGACTTGCCGAAATTCTTCAAAAATATGCTTTAAGTTTTCCTCAGCAATTCCAATTCCGGTATCTTGAACGCTAAGTAACACTTGATCCGGGGAAATTTCTTGTACTTTGATGCACACACTTCCGGTGTCAGTGAATTTAATCGCATTGGAGAGAAGATTTACCAAAATCTGCCGCAGCCGAGCGCTATCATTCAATATCTGAGGGTTTTGTAAATTTGCCTCAACTTGCAGCTCCAAATGCTTTTCTGAAGCAAGCGATCGCAATTCTTCTGCGGTTGTTCTCACTAGCACTGGCAGATTAAATTCTTCCAGTTTGAGTTCCAATCTTCCGGCTTCAATTTTTGAGAGGTCAAGGATGTCATTAATCAGCGTTAGCAGGTGTTTCCCATTGCTGAGGATGCGATCTACCATGTCCAATTGTTGCGGGCTAAGCTGATTTTGCCGCTGGCGCAACAGCAGTTGAGAAAAGCCGATCACAGCATTCATTGGCGTCCGCAGTTCGTGGGACATGGTGGCGAGAAACTGCGATTTCAACCGCGCTGCTTCCATCAATTGCAGATTCTGAAGTTGAATTTGCGTGGAAAGATTTTCGAGTTCCTTGTTTTGCTGAGCCAGGATTTCGTTTTGTAAAGCTAAGCGTTCCTCTCGTTCTTCTAAAGCATTGATCAGACGGGCATTATTAATCGCGATCGCGGCTTGTTCTCCCACCGCCGCCAGCAGATATCGGTCTTCTTCGTCAAACGCATGAGAATTTTCCCAATTACCGATTGCCAGCACGCCCAACCGTCCCGCTTGCGCGGACTCAATCGCCACCACATAAAGTGAAGCTGGCAACTCTGAGGGCTTTACGGTGTCGGATGTCGAGTGGAGGAAAGCAGCTTGTTCCCCTTCGATAAGCTGAGAAATCCCAGTCAAAAACACCTGAGAAAGCAATCCTTCCCCCGAACTAAAACCATCTTCCAGGCGCAATTTTTCCGTACCGATTCCCGCCGTCACCGTTAAAACCAGGCGATTGCACTGGGGGTTTTGCAGCATGATAAAGCAAAACTGGGCACCCGCGATCGCATCGCAAACCGCTTGAACCATCACCCGTAACAAACCGGGTAAGTCACTCAGGCGCTGGTTTAGTAAATTCGTCAGCTGCTGGAGTGTCCGGAGTTGTTGCTGTTGTTCGCCCAGAATAATGATCGCCTTGCGTAAGTTCTCGGTCGCCGCTTGCGCTTCCCGGTATAATTTTCCATTTTCGACCGATAAGGCAGCACGACGGGCAAGTTCCTCTGCCAGAGCCAAGTCCATCGCATCGTAGCGGCGTTTCTCTTGAGTAGACACCAAGGAAATTGCCCCCAACGTGCGATCGCGCACCAACAGGGGCACCACCATGTAAGACTGAAAACCCAGCTCCCGAACGATTTGCAGATGTTCGGCATTGCGGGTCGCAGCTACGAGCATTTCGTCGTCAATTTCAACGGCAAATTTTGGTTTGCCCGTGCGTAATACAATGCTTGCGGGGTGTTGTCCATCCGGGTCGGGGGGGAACAGATGCAGCACCTCCTGCACCAACTTCTCTGGAGAGGGGTTTGCATAAGCCGTCCCCATCCGATGAATTGAGCCGTCCGCTGCCAGAATATCTACTATGCACACGTCGGCTAAGTGGGGTACTGCCAATTGAGCCAGATTCTCGAGGGTTGTTTTGTAATCTAGAGAAGCTGAAAGGACAGCACTCGCTTCTGCCAGAAATCGCTGGTTTTCTAATGCCCGCTTGCGCTCTGTAATATCGCTAATAATTCCAGACATTCGGAAAGGCTTGCCGTTCCCATCTCGCTGGGCTTTGCCTCTGGCAATGCAGTAACGATAATGCCCAGAAGCGTGCAACAGCTTAAATTCCACATTACATTCAACTTGATGCTCCAGGTGATCGCGGATGCTCTGGACGATGCGGTATCGATCTTCTGGATGCAAAAGTTGGCATAATGCCTGGTAATTGCCGACAAATTCTTCACGGGACAAGCCGCTGATTTCAAAACAGCGGTCATTCCAATAAACGGTGTTGGTGGTGATATCCCAGTCCCAAATTCCGTCGTTCGATCCCTCTAGAACAAATCGATAGCGTTCTTCGCTTTCTTTGAGTAATTGGTTGGCTTCTGATGCCTGTCTTTCCGCTCGATAGAGGCGAAGCGCATTGTGCAGGCTGCGAGAGAGGCTTTCTGGAGAAACTTTGCCTTTAGAAATATAGTCGGATGCTCCGGCTTTCATCAGTTCGACGGCAGTTTGCTCGTCTCCCTGACCCGTCAAGACGACCAAGGGGATTTTAAAACCAGACGAGCGGATATTTTGAACGAGGGTGAGTCCATCCCCGTCAGGCAAGCGATAGTCGAGGAAGACACAGTCAAAATGGTCGCTGTGTAAAGTAGCGATCGCTCCTTGGCAGTCGCTGGTTTCTACTAATTCCATTTGCACGCCAGCCGTTTTGAGCGACCGGCGAACCGCCATCCGGTCTACTTCATCATCATCGACTACCAGGATTTTTAACTTTTCTTCCATAACCATTCAAGGACGGAATTCGTAAAAAGCTTTGAGTTTTAAATTTTAAGTTTTGAATTAAAGAATTCTCTTGTAACTCACCACTCATCACTCATCACTCTTACAATCCATTACCCATTCTCCAAAATTAGGGCATTTCACTAAGCATCCAATATTGATTGAGCGTTGCCACTACCTCCACGAATTTAGCAAATGTTACGGGTTTGACAATATAACCCGCTACATTGAGATTGTAGGCTTCCACCTTGTCTTTATCTTCATTGGAAGTCGTTAGTACAATCACTGGAATTGCTTTGAGTTCTGGGTCTGCCCGCAATTCACGTAAAAATTCAATTCCACCCATTTTGGGCATATTCAAGTCGAGTAAGACCAGCCGCCGCTCTCGCGGAACCTTTGTTGAATCGTCAGTCCCCCGCAACATAGCTAGTGCTTCTAGCCCGTTATTGGCAACATAGAAGGGATTTTGAATATTATTTTTTTTGAATGCCCGTTTTACGGTCATCACATCAACTTCGTCGTCATCAACTAGCAAAAGGTTTGTCATCTTATCTACCATGATTGAAAAAACGATTGATTATTATTTTTTTATTCATTTTTTTATTAGTGATATCCATATCTAGACAAAAAGCGAATTGTTACTACTGGGTTGTTTGGGCCAGGTAAAGTAGAAAGTTGACCCTTGATTGAGTTGAGATTCCAGGCGAATGGTTCCTCCTTTGTTTTCGATGATTTTCTTAACGATGGCGAGTCCCACGCCGGTGTTTTCTACCTTATCTCGTGCCTCCAGAGTTTGAAACATGACAAAAATTTTTTCATGATATTCCGGAGCGATCCCACACCCATCATCTGCCACGGCAAATTCATAGAATGTTTCTTTATCTTGTACTGATATAGTCGCGCTTCCATCCAACCGAGGGTGGTGTTTGAAGGAATTGCTGAGCAGATTTGCAAACACTTGTTCTAAGGGCAAGCGCTCGGTGTGGAAGGTAGGCATTCCGGGCTGGATGGTGATAGCGAACGTGGGTGGAGGTACAAGCGTGTTGATAACTTCTGCCAGTAAGGTGTCAACGTCCACAATATCTACAAAGGTCTTGACCCGCCCCACACGAGAATACTGCAAAAGACCGTTGATTAGAGCTTCCATCCGATGAACGCGCCCCCGCAGTAAATTCATATTCTGCTGGGTTTCCGGATTTAGAAAGTCGAGTAGGTCTTCTTCAATCCAAGTGGAGAGGTTAGCGATCGCTCTTAGAGGTGCCTTGAGATCGTGGGAAACAATATAAGCGAAGTGGTCGAGTTCGGCGTTGCGTTTTTCTAAAGCGGCGTTAGTTTTGGTGAGGATGTTACTCAGACGGGCTAATTCCGCCGCGCGATCGCGCAAAGCTTCTTCGGCAAATTTTCGCTCAGTAATGTCAATACACGAGCCAATATAACCCGCAAAACTTCCATCCGCCAAAAATCGTGGCGTTCCGGTATCTAAAACCCAGCGATACTGCCCATCTGCCCGCAATAGACGGTACTCCATTTGGAAATTTTTTTGGACATGAGAAGCCGCCCGATAAGTATCCAAACAGCGCGGCAAATCCTCTGGATGCACGCCTTCTGCCCAACCTTTGTCGAGTTCTTCCTCCAAGGTTCGCCCTCGGAAGCTCAGCCAACGCTGATTGAAGAAATGACACCGCCCATCCCGATCTGCCACCCATAACAAGACGGGGGCACTATCTGCCATCGTGCGGAAGCGTTCTTCGCTCTCCCGCAATGCCGCCTCCGTTCGCTGACGCTCTGCGAGTTCTTGTTGCAGCGTTTTAAACAGACCCGCGTTGTCAACAGCTAAAGCGGCGCGACGGGCAAGTTCGCAGGCAAAGGTCAGGTCAGCTTGACCGTAGCGACGACCCGACTCGGCTGAGGTAAAGGTAATTGCCCCCAAGGTGCGTCCGCGAGCTACCAGGGGCACCACCATTGCCGATGTAAAGCCTATCTGTCTCAAGATTTCTAGGTGTTCGGGATCGCGAGCCGCCTCTACCAGGAGGGAGTCGGGAACCTCCGCGTATAACTCCGCCTGACCCGTGCGTAAAACGTTGGGGAGACCATAAGCTTCATCGGGATCGGGCGGGTAGCGCTCCTGCAATTGGTAAGCCCAATCGACCTTCGATGGGTCTTGATGGACAACCGCCAGTCGGCGAATTGTTTGATTTTCGTCGAGCATATCGATAGAACACCAGTCAGCTAGCTGGGGAACTGCTAGATGAGCCAGGGTTTCTAAGGTAGTTTGATAGTCAAGGGAGCTAGTCAGGAGGGTCGTCGCTTCACCCAAAAAGTGCTGTTGTTCGTTAATTCGCTGGCGTAGCGTAGCGTGCCGATGGCTTTCGCTGATGTCCGTACCCACCCCAATCGTGCGTACTGCCTTGCCGGTTTCGTCGCACAAAACCTGACCTTTTCCAGAGATCCAGTGGATGCTACTGTCAGGCCAAACGATGCGAAATTCAAGCTCAAAATCAGTCTTCTGCTCGACTGACTGAGCGATCGCCTTTTTCAAGGAATCCCGATCCTCTGGATGCACTACTTCTAGGAAGGCAGCAAACGTACCGGCAAAAGTTCCGGGAAGTAAACCGTGCATGCGTTCTAGAGTCTCTGACCACGTCAGCTCGCCAGTAAGGATATTCCAGTCCCAGATCCCCATCCGTCCTGCCTCCAGGGACAATCGCAGTCGCTCCTCGCTCGTATGTAGCGCTGCTTGCGTTTGCTGCCGACTGGTAACATCCAGAACCAAAGATAACACTGACATCAAGCGACCCGATTCATCTAGCAAAGCAGAGTTGTACCACTCGCAGTAGACAATCGAGCCATCTTTTGTATAGTTACGGTTTTGGGACACGCTGCGCCCTTCGCTGCCTTTGAGCAACCGTCCGATCTCATCATTGACTGCTGCTACATCTTCGGCGTAGATAAATTGCCATTCCTGAGGATGTTTACCCGTTACTTCGGCGCTTCGCCATCCGAAGAGCGCTTCAGCTTCCCGCGACCACCTCGCCACTCGAAAGTTGCTGTCCCACTCAATGAGTGCTAAGGGTGAGTTTTCTAGATGGAAGTTGAGTTTTTGCAGTTCATCTCCCGATGCCGTTGGAGTTGGCTGTAAGAAGCCGCGATCGCTGAGCATTTCCTCCCAGGAGCGATCGCGGCTTCGGTCTGGCGTTTTTAGAGACATCTGAGGATAATTGCTAACAGCACTACTCAGCCTCGTTTCCAAAACGGAATTTTCGCTTGGGCTTCCCGCCTCTGGGTACTTTTTTACATTGGCGAAAGCCGCTAAAACAGCGCTCCACAGACCGAGTTTCGTGCCACCGTACCAGATGCCCACCAATATGGCAGCAAAAAGTATTAGAAAAGGAGTTTCTTTTCCACCAGTTAGAATGTTTAGAATCAGTTTAATTAGCAGTGCTAGTGTCACCGCTAATAGAGCGATACCGTAACGCATTACCTGGAAGCCTACCCCTGGCAAAAGTTTCATCCTTCTAAACACAAATTGCCATAAAACCACTTTCTCAGGCATCAACCACTAGGAAGGTGATCGATTGCCTAGGGTTTTCCGCTGTGTTCAGTCGGATTGCATCCAGTATTATAGAACTCGCTCCAGAAAGTCCGCGCAATTGAGTTGGAGCTGCGATCGCGTGTCTTCGGAGCGAGGCGTTAGCCTCGCCCTGGCTTGTTAATTCGCGCTAGAGTTTTTGTAGTTGCTTTTTAGTAGAATCAACCCTGACGTAGCATCAGCCATAGGGACGATTATAGAGATTCGGCATCTACAATTTGCACCGTTACTCTATCGAATCTAGATTAAGGAATCCTTACTAAAGGCTTGAATTTAAAAAAAAGTTTAAGTTTTAACGAAAGTAAAAAAGTAAGTTTTAGTACCAATCGAAGATTTAAAACTCGCATTAGATGCAGACCAAAAGTTTTTGAATTGGTACTTTTGTACGCCTAAGCAAGGATGGTTTTGTTTATCGCAGTTCTCTCTTGAGTGCAAGAAGGAACCTCACCCCCAGCCCCTCGACCTTCACGGAGAGGGGAGAAGATTGAACGCCTCTGGGATGTTTAGACGCGCTTTCAACCGCCAGCTTAAGACGGGTGCCTGAGATGAGTTTAGGTACTCAGAACCGATTTCGACCAGGTAAAGCGAAAGGTTGCTCCTTTGCCTGCTTGAGATTCTACCCAGATGGTTCCTCCTTGGGTTTCAACGATTTTTTTGACCAGGGTTAGACCGATGCCCGTGTTTTCGACGATATCGCGAGCTTGTAAAGTCTCAAAGATGGCAAAAACCTTCTCGTGATATTCGGGGGCAATTCCTGGCCCGTTATCTGCCACGGCAAACTCATAAAAGTTGCTTTGGTCTTGAACCGATATTGTCACTTGTCCCTCTGCTTGGGAGTTGTGTTTAATCGCGTTGCTAATCAGATTGGCAAACACCTGTTGTAGGGGCAAGCGTTCGGTGCGTAGGGTAGGCATTCCAGGGTTTACGGCGATGGTAAAAGCCGGTGGCGGTGCGAGGGTGTCAATGACCTCTGCGAGAAGTTTTTCCACATCCACCCATTCCACAGACGCCTTTATGCGCCCAACGCGGGAATATTGAAGGACGCCATTGATCAGCGCTTCCATACGATGGACGCGCGATCGCATTAAGTCTAAATTGTGCCTAGTTTCTTCAGTCAGGTGGTCGGAGATGTCTTCTTCAATCCAAGTGGAGAGATTAGCGATCGCTCTCAGCGGTGCTTTGAGGTCGTGGGAGACAATATAGGCAAACTGATCGAGTTCTTGGTTGCGTTTCTCTAGAGCAATATTGGTTTGGGCAAGGATGGCGCTTAGGCGGGCTAATTCCCCTGCACGCGATCGCAAATCTTCTTCTGCTTGTTTGCGTTCGGTGATGTCGCTGTTGATTTCCAGGGTCGCTAAGGGTTCGCCCTCATCGTCTGTCTGCAATGTCCATCGGCTAGAAACCCGAATCTGCGTACCATCGCGCTTGGTGTCGAGCAGTTCGCCTTTCCAGTAACCGTCGTGAAGAAACATTTCGTCGATTTCTTCGATATTGGGGGGAAATTCGGTTCTCAAGAGTTCGTGGGCGTATTGACCGAGGGCTTCTTTCTTTGTCCAACCGTACAGCCGTTCTGCCCCCAGATTCCAATAAGTAATCCGATCGTCGCGATCGCGCACTAAAATCGCGTCATTTGCCAGATCCAGCAATGTCGCTTGTTTTCGCAGCATTTCCTCAGCTTGCTGGCGATCCGTAATGTCCCGCATAATCCCAATCAGCAAGCGCTGATTGTAAGAATGTATCTCGCTAAACGCTAACTCCATTGGAAACGTGGTGCCATTCTTGCGGCGTCCTACCGTTTCTTGCAGTTGCCGCATTTTGACTGGGTTGTTGCCCACAAAGTGGTTGAGCGCCTGGATGCTATCACCGCTGAAGGGCTGCGCCACCAAGAGTTTCAGGTTTTTGCCAATCGCTTCGGCGGGTTCGTACCCAAACATCAAGGTAGCAGCTTGATTAAAAGACTCAATATGACCTTGATCGTTGATAGTGATAATCCCATCTACCACATTGTCTAAAATGGCGCGGATGCGAATGTTACTTTCGCGCAAACCCGTTTGTTGTCCTGCCAGTTCCCGGTCGAGCTGATCGAACAGATACACCGCTGCTAACGATCCCAGAAGACCGAGTGTTGCTGTGGCGCTGAGTACGCCAATGGTAATTCGCTGCTGATGCTTTAAGTCTCGGCTGCGCTGGTCAAGCAAACGAGCTTCCTCGGCGGAGAACAGGGCAATTTGCCGACGAATGGCATCCATCGTGGTTTTGGCTTGAGGCTCCAATCGGAAACTGCCAGCATTTCCCTGCTTGACGACTTTTATCCGAGCCACATTCTGGTTCATTATGCTGACTTTTTGCCGTACCAGCGTTTGAAGCTGCTGGACTCGTTGCATCTGTTGCGGCTTATCTTTGACGGAATTATCCAGTTCTTTGAGGAATTGAGGAATGCTTGCGATCGCTGCGTTATAAGGTTCTAGATATTCCGGGCGATAAGTTAAGGCATAACCCCGAACCCCTGTTTCGGCATCCACTATCGCTGTGAGCAAGCGATTGGCTTGTAATAGCACCTTCTGCGTTTTGTCAACATAATTTTGCGCCGTTGCAGTACTGCGTTGCAGCCCAGCAAATACCACCACCGACGTTAAAAGACACATGATCGGGATGGCGATGATCAGGGCACCTCGCCGACGCACGGGAAGATCGGACCAAAGAAGGTGTAGGTATTGAGTTCCAGAAGGAGCCATTGCAAGCTTTGACTTTTAGCTTAAGCTTTTAGCTTAACGAACTTGGGTGCTGTCCCAGTGAAAGTGTAGATGGTGGCTGATAACGAGTGAGTGGCTACTGATGGAGAAAGCGATCGCCCAACTTGCCAAGTCCAAAGCCGACACAATCCGGTTCTGTAACAGGTACAGTCCTGGGATCGGGGTGTAACTGAACGAGCTATCTATGCTCGCTGCTTCGGCTCTAGATGGTTTGGCAAAGAGATTCCTTTAAAGAATTCTCCAGCCCGGATGATTCTCATGCTGCCAACCCGGTATACTCATACCAGCGGTAGTTGAACTCTGGGCTGCTCGTGCTGCCATTGGCAAGTAAAAATCTGAGATTCTGATGTCTGCCACGTCTGGTGATGTTGAGCAAGGCATTTTCCCAGTTCAGCCACCTGACTCAACCAGAGAAACCGCCTTGTGCGCTCCAGCAGAAAGGTAAAATCCAGATGGTTAGTGGTTTGTTGCAGTTATCGATCGTACACTCGTACTAAAATTGACCAATTGCCAAACTGTCCCCTTTAAAAAACTGCCGCGCTCAAGCTTTGGTTTATGGTTAGGTTTGCCATGTCCCCGCCAGTAAAAATATCACCTCAAACAGATGAGGAGGGTATAAATTACTAATACTAGAACACGCAAAGAATGGCAGTAGATTGACGACTGCAAACTCTTTAGGAAATCTTTATTTTTAGAAAGTCCATAGAATTGCAAAGTGTGGAAGAGAAGATGAGTCAAATTCGCGTCGCTTTAATTGAAGACCACGACCTGACTAGGGTCGGCATCCGGACAGCGCTGCAACAGCGCGGGGAAATTGAATTTGTAGGTGAAGCCGCCAATGCCACTGAAGGTCTGAAATTACTGGAAACGACCAAGCCAGATGTGGCGATTGTCGATATTGGCCTGCCCGATATGGACGGAATTGAATTGACGAGGACGTTTAGGGAATGGCAGGTGGCTTCGGAGGATGGGGGTCATACCAAGATACTGGTGTTGACTTTACAAGATGACGAAGAAGCAGTATTGGCGGCATTTGCAGCAGGTGCAGATTCCTACTGCATGAAAAACATTAGTTTTGATAAGTTGCTCGAAGCGCTGCAAGTGACGCACGAAGGCAACGGCTGGATCGACCCAGCGATCGCCCGGATTGTCTTACAGCAGACTCGATCTAGTCAGACAGGATTGGATCAAGCAGCCATATCCAAAACGGTGATTATCAATGCCACCGAACCGGAATACAGCCAGCTAATTGAAGCTTATCCGCTGACGGAACGGGAATTAGAAGTTTTGCAGCTGATTGTTGAAGGGTGCAGCAATGCCGCGATCGCGGAAAAGCTCTACATCACTGTCGGAACGGTCAAAACCCACGTCCGGAATATTTTGAACAAGCTGTGTGCCGATGACCGCACCCAAGCGGCGGTGCGTGCTCTACGCTCTGGCTTAGTCGGATAAATACCTTTGCTTGTGGAGGATCGGGCGCTCGGTATGAGTTGACTTCTGCTTGGCTTGACATCGGTGAACCCTCTGTAGCTGCCACAACCTGGCAGCTATGCTCGCCTCTATATCCTGGCAGCGGTATTTAACCCGTAGTCAGTTGGTCGAGTAACAAACCTTAGTCAATGGGCGTCTCAGAATGCCCTCAAAGCTGTTATTCTATCGAATCATCAATCAGCAGCATCACGAGAAATAAAAGCGAGAACCGGATTTTGCTCCGGTTGGCGATATGCAGGCAAGGGATGAGGAGTGAAAATCCCCTCAAGCTGTCGATGATCTAATTAAGCGGGAAGCGGAGTGTGCCGATGAGTCAGGCAGAAGGGAGCAAACTCAAACTGATGGTGGTTGATGACGAGCATGACAACCTAGATTTACTTTATCGGACATTTCGGCGAGATTTTCGCGTCTTCAAAGCCGACAGTGCCTTCAGCGCCATTCAAGTTTTGGACACGGAAGGGGAAATGGCTGTGATTATTTCTGACCAGCGCATGCCCCAAATGAATGGAACCGAATTTTTAAGTAAAACAGTTGAGCGCTTTCCCGATACCATCCGGATTCTCCTAACCGGCTACACGGATGTCGAAGATTTAGTCGATGCGATTAACTCCGGTCAGGTGTTCAAGTACATCACCAAACCCTGGAACCCGGAGAACTTAAAAGCAGTAGTTCAACAAGCCGCGGAAACTTACCGCGTGCTGAAACAAAGGACGAACGAACTGCGCCGCGCCTTGCGCCGAGAAGAACTCTTGAATGCGGTGACAACGGCAATTCGGGAGTCGCTAGATTACCAGAGTATGCTGCAAACCGTTGCCAATACCATTGGGCAAGCTTTTGAAGCGAGTTATTGCGTTCTGCGACCCGTAGAGAGCGATCGCTTGACCAGCGAAATTTTTTTCTATCCAACTCCAAATGAGCCGAGCGAGGATACAGAACCCCCAGTACCGGAACACGACTCAGACTCCTTACTCCAAGCAGCCCTGGAAAGTCGTAAGATCCAACTTGCCCAAGGCGAACAAGAGGGAAGGCGTTCCACTCAGTTAGGAGTGCCGCTGATCTTCCAGCAGCAGGTGTTAGCGGTTCTCTGCCTCTATCAAGAAAATAGCGATCGCCTCTGGGCACCCGACGAAGTTCAGCTGATAGAAGGCGTCGCCGAACAAGCCGCTTTGGCGCTTTCTCAGGCGAAACTCTACCAGCGCACGCAGCAGCAAGCTCAGCAAATGCGTGCCGAACTAGAAGTCGCTCGTCAAATTCAAAATAACCTCCTCCGCCAAAGTTGGCCTGAAGTAGAAGGGATGCAGGTGCAAGCCTGCTGCGTCGCCGCTAGAGAAGTGGGGGGTGATTTTTTTGAAGTCTACGTCCATCCCCAAGGCGATGTTTGGCTGGCAGTGGGAGATGTCTCTGGGAAAGGCGTCCCAGCGGCTCTATTTATGGCAAGTGCAATTTCTATTCTGCGCCGGGAACTCGCTCAGGAAATTTCTCCGGAGCCAGATGTCGTCATGCGGAATCTTAACAGCATTATGTCCAACGATCTCGTCAGCACCAACTGCTTTATCACGATGGTGCTGGCTCGTTATACCCCAGCCACTCAAGAGCTGGTATATGCCAACGCCGGTCACATCTATCCCTTAGTCTGGTCTAATCGGGAAGTCGTGCAACAAAGAGCGGCACCTACTTCAGACTCGGCGCTGGAACCAAATTTTCTCAAGACTCGCGGCATCCCTTTGGGGATTTTACCCATCTGGAAAGCCAAGCAGGGGCAACTGACCTTAAATTCAGGTGAAATTCTGCTACTGACGAGTGACGGGATTACCGAGGCGACTGTCACCCAAGAAAGTAGCCTTCGACATACTGCTTCGGAGATCGCGCCGACGGCAGAAGTTAACACTGGCAGCTTTGAAGGTACGAGTAGTATGCTGACACAAGATGGGCTTTGGAAACTTGTATGCCTTGAGCCAGTACCTTTCGATTTGAATAACTTACTCGCGCGGATTCGAGAACACACCAATAACGTTCAGGAAGACGACCAAACTATACTCTCTCTGGAGGTTCTTTAAGTACATGAAAACGGAGCTGCACATACCAAGTGATTTGAAGTTTTTAACAATTGTTGAAAGCTGGCTACTGGGATGTTTGGAAGTCGAACTGACCGACTCGGTGGATTGGCCTCGTCAATCGAATCGCTTGCGATTGGCTTTGGTGGAAGCATACTCGAATGTGGTGCGTCATGCTCATAAGGAGCAACCAAATTTGCCCGTGCTAATTCGCCTAGAGCTGAAAAATCGGGATATTGCTCTCGAAATTTGGGATCACGGTCAGGGATTTGACTTATCAACTTATCTCCCGCCCACCCCGAATGATAAACAGGAAAGCGGCTATGGGTGGCTGATTATGAATAGGTTAATGGATCGAGTAGAGTATCGCTTACAAGTAAACGGTCGTAACTGTTTGAAGTTAGAAGCGAGTTTGCCAGAAGCGACAAAAGCATAGCATCGTGGGATTGATGGTTTTTTATGCCATCAGGGTGCCCAAAAAATAGACAAAATTAGGAACCAAAGAGAGCTTTTAACCGGGTATTTTCTGACCTCATGAGCTGGATAGCCTGAGGTTTTTTAATAGGAACCAGCACATCGATCTAGGCGAGCCGGGTCAATGGAGTGGCATCGCCTCTTTTTGTTAAAAAAAGTAAAGCGAATAGCGATCGTTTTACAGGAAATTTATAAGTTTCACAAAGAAGAGTTGACTTATAAAATGACTCGATCCCAGGTTTAGCCTGGAATCGAGGTAAAAATCCTTATCTAAGCGCGTAATCAACGGCGTAAGTTCAGTAACTCTTGGGGAGATGCTAATAGTTTGATCCGGGTAAAAATAATTTGACGCTGTGGATTGAGGATAAATATCCAGGAGACATTGACGCCAAAAACGGGAGTTTGTACCTTACCACCAACCTGAATCTGCGTGTTGCCGTCTTCTAGGGTTTCGGAAATTCCTTCACGGGGGGAGAGAGTCATGCCCTTGGCTTCTGCTTGCAGGTAAGATGCGATCGCATCAGGTCCCACAATCGGCGACTCAAATGGGGGATTCATTTCCCCATCCTCTGCAAACAAAGCAGCAGTTGCTTCAAAGTCGCCAGCATTCATCGTTTCAAAATAGCGCAGCACGACAGGCTCTGTTATTCCTGCAATTGTCAGCTCGGTGGTGGATTCAGATTCGGAAGTTAAAACTAGATCGTCAGCTGGTGTCATGGCATTTCCTACAAACCACACCGATCAGTATTAAACAAAACAGCAGGTTCGCACCTGCGCTTCTGGAGGGATTGTTCAGAACTTTCCTGCTTTTGCATCTGTGTTGCTGCGGTTTCAACCGCTAGGTGCAAAACCGAAATCCGAGAAACTATAATGATTCGAGTCAGATGCGATCGCCATCAAACCTTGTGAAAGTACCCATCAGTAGTCGCGAAGTGAAGCAAAAAGCCTTTGAGTTGGGATTCCACAAGGCAGGAATCGCGGCTGTAGATGGGGCAGAAGTGAAAGTACAGCGGTTGCAGGCATGGCTGGCACAAGGCTATCAGGCGGACATGGAATGGATGGCGAATCCTAAGCGGCAAGATATCCATCTAGTCATGCCAGAAGTACGATCGCTGATTTGTGTGGCCCTCAACTATTACACGCCTCACCAGCGTCCCGAAGGTAAGGAATACGCCAAAATCTCCCGCTATGGCTGGGGAAGGGATTATCACAAGATCCTGCATAAAAAGCTGAAAGCACTCACCACTTGGCTGCAAGAGCAGGGAGAAGGCATCTCTGCGCGTTACTATGCTGATACTGGCCCCGTGCAAGATAAAGTTTGGGCACAGCAAGCTGGAATTGGTTGGATTGCCAAGAATGGAAATGTCATTACGCGCGAGTATGGTTCTTGGGTATTTTTAGGGGAAGTATTGACCAACCTCGACTTAACGCCTGACTTGCCCCATACTGAACACTGTGGCACTTGCACTCGTTGTATCGATGCTTGTCCCACGGGTGCAATTACCCAGCCCTTTGTCATAGACGCTAATCGGTGCATCGCTTACCACACAATTGAGAATCGGGCTGAAAAGTTACCAGACGCGCTAAGCGAAGCGAAACCGTTAGCGAAGCAGGACGGAGTGGCAGCGATCGCATCTCCTCTGCAAGGCTGGGTTGCTGGTTGCGATATCTGCCAGGATGTTTGCCCTTGGAATCAGCGTTTTGCTCAGCCTACGGATGTTGCCGATTTTCAGCCGTATTCTGGCAATGTAGCTCCCCTTCTAAGCGAATTAGCGGAAATTTCTGATGAAGAGTGGGATCGTCGGTTTCCCGCCTCAGCGCTGCGGCGGATAAAACCGGAGATGTTGCGGCGCAATGCTAGGGCAAATTTGGAAGCAAAAGCACCACTCGACGTATGACATAGCGCCAGCAAGTAGGCACTACACAAGACAAAATTCAGCCCAAGTTGAGATACACCCAAAACAATGACCGTAAAAGTCATAATTTTTGATTTCGATGGCACAATTGCTGATAGCCTTGATGCCGTCGTGAATATTACTAATCGTTTAGCCGTAGAATTCGGGCATCAGCCAGTCAGTCTAGAAGATATCGAAAAGATTAAAAATTTAAGTTCTAGCCAAATTATTAAATTTTCTGGGGTTTCTATCTTTAAGTTACCCTTTCTACTGAGGAAAGTTAGAACAAGATTACATAATCAGGTTCAAGATTTAAAACCTTTTCCAGGGATTAAAGAAACTTTTACAGAGTTGAAAAATCTGGGGTACCGATTAGGGATTATAACATCTAATTCCAAGGAAAATGTTTCGATTTTTTTGAGGCAGAATGATTTTATAGACTTATTTGATTTTATTTATTCAGCCCCAACGATTTTTGGAAAACACAAAGTAATTAATAGTTTTTCTAAAAAACAAGATATGCAAATTAATGAGATGGTTTATGTTGGAGATGAAACAAGAGATATCGAAGCGGCAAGAAAAAGCCGGATAAAAGTAATTTCAGTTAGTTGGGGTTTTAATTCAAAAGAAGTTTTAGCCAAACATCACCCAGATTTTTTGATTGACAAACCTAGCGAACTATTAGAAGTGATAGGAAGTTTACAAAAACAGCCAGTGTAAAGATGGAAGCCGCTTTCTAAAGTTAATTGAAAGAATACGCGAGCGTGCTGCCATAGTCAGATAACTACTGACTAGCCTATTACTTTACAGATAGCTTTAAGAACTTGTAGTAATTGGGTTAAACGCTCAGAATCTATCAAGTTCAACTCTGGCATTAGCAGATAAGTCGGGGGATTTCCCCGCTGAATATACACTAATTGATATCGCAGCCCGTTTGTCGTTAGTCCCCAAACGGATGTTTGATGTTCTAAACTTTTATGGGCATAGGTAAGGAGTTGAGGAAGACCCGTGAAAGCTTCAACCTGACTGTTTTTAGCTTCAATGACCAAAACCCAAAAAGACACGTTAGCTGTTGTCTGGTGAGTTTTCTTGACGGCTAAAATATCCAACCGTCCTGTAATGATGGTGTCTTCATCTGTGATATTGATATCTGCGATACCCTCTTCCAAGCTAATGTGGATAGGGTAGCGGTAAAAGCCAGCTAATCGCAGTAACGGAGCAACGGTAAGAAGCTTTACCTGTCCTTCCAGCACTTTTCCTGCTGTTAAATAGTGGCGAAAGTCATCCCAAATTTGTAATAGTTCTTGCTGTTCAAACTCTGTTAGAGGTTCTAAAGATAACAACGGTGTGAAAGAACCATTGTACTGCTCCTGAAAGTTTAAAAGACGATGAACATCATCTAGAAATAAATTGCGGGCGTTGAGAGTTGTCATGGGGTTATGTGAATTTTGGATTTTGGATTGAATGAGTTCGGTTGTTAGGGGTAAAAATTATTTTCTGAGTTTATGCCTATAGCGGGGGAAGATGCTCTTTTGGTAAGTGGTAGATGAGCGAATAGTACCCAACAGCTTATTGCCGAAAAAAGTCTTGCTAAATCGCAAAAATCCAACTAACGCGAGAGAATTGCGATGCCAGTCTGTGGATCGAAGAAATGAATTTTCTCTGGCATCAGCGATAACCACAAGCGATCGCCAATTCGCACCGCTTTGTCTGGAGGAATGCGTACCTGTAAGCGATATGCGATCGCTGACTCTAGGAGAGTGGCAGATAAATAAGTTTCGTTGCCTAGTGCTTCCACCAAATCTACTCGCACTTGGAGATTTTTGGGGGCGGGAACGCCAACGATCAAGTGTTCGGGACGGATACCTAAAGTGAGGGATTGCCCGTCGTATTTTTGCAGTGCTGACGCCCAAACATCGGGGAGAGTGAGCCGAAATTGAGAATGAGTAATGAGGAGGGGTGCTTTCACTTGCACTGGCAAAAAATTCATTGGCGGCGACCCAATGAACTCTGCCACGAAGCGGTTGGCTGGCTGGTTGTAAAGTTCCAACGGTGCAGCGATTTGCTGGATTTTTCCGTGATTCATCACCGCGATGCGATCGCCCATCGTCATCGCTTCCGTTTGGTCGTGAGTAACGTAAATGGTTGTTGTGCCAAGCTGTCGCTGCAACTTAACAATTTGGGCGCGAGTTTCTGCCCGAAGTTTGGCATCTAAGTTTGAAAGTGGTTCATCCATCAAAAATACTTGAGGATTGCGCGCGATCGCTCGTCCCAATGCGACTCGCTGCTTTTGCCCTCCCGATAGTTGTTTTGGCAACCTGTTTAGGAGCGGCTCAATTTGCAACAATTGAGCCACTGTCCGCACCTGCTCGTTAATCGCTTTCTCGCGTTCGGGTATGTAGCGAAGATGCTTGGGAAGCGATCGCGTCATTTCTACCAGCAGATTCTCCGCCCAGATGGGCAAAGAAGACTGTGGACTGAGTGAAGCATTCCCCTCCTCTGCACCCCCATTTTCCTGCTTCCCCGCGCCTTTGTGCCCCGTGCGCCGCAGTCCAAAGGCAATGTTGTCATACACCGTCATGTGGGGATAGAGGGCATAGTTTTGAAACACCATTGCGATGTCGCGTTCCTTTGGCGGCAAATCGTTCACGAGAGTGTCTCCCACTCGGATATTGCCCCCCGTTAATTCTTCCAGTCCCGCAATCAGCCGCAACAGCGTACTTTTGCCACAGCCAGAAGGGCCTACCAACACCATAAACTCGCCATCTTGCACCGTCAGGTTAATCCGTCGCAAGACATTTGTTGCTCCAGACGGAGACGAAGGTTTGTCATCTACAACCAGCGATCCCTCATCGACTGGCGTCAGCAGAGGTTCAGGCGCGATCGCTGCGACGACTTCCCCTTGACGACCGGAAAAGCTTTTGTAAACGTTTTCTATAACAACTTGTGCCACGGCTATTAATACCCACTACTGAATCTATTTTCAATCACTTACTCGCAGCACAGAACTCTTAGGAAAATCGGAGAACCAAAGCAGTAGGGAATCTTGTGGCGGAAAAGAATTAATGGCTTTGAGTTCGGGATTCATCGTTCTCAATAAATCCCGAACGCCGAACTACGAACAAAGGACGACAGTAATAATTTTTTCGTCCGGGTTTAATTCAAGGATGCGATCGCCTGTTCCATCTTTCCCTCGCAACTGCACTGAATTTACTGGCATTCGCACGACTCGCTGGGCGCTGGTCAGAAGGACGATCTGAGACTTTGCTGGAGCCGCGACCATCGCTGCCAAAGCATCTGTTTTGCTGGTAAAATGCAGTGCCTGAGTGCCAAGGTCGCCAAGATTTGCCAGTCGGATTGTACTCATCGGCAGGCGTTTGGCATACCCCAACTGGGAAACGATTAAAATATTCTCATCATCCCCCAGCGTTAAGGCTCCTACCAGTTGCTCGGAACGCCGCAGCCGCATTGCCTGCACCCCCATCGTCGTGCGTCCCATCAAGGGTAGATGATCGTCGTTGACTTGAAGCCGCAGCAAACGTCCGCCCCCAGTCGCCAAAACGAGCTGTTCGCCGGTTTTAGCCAGATTGACGTACTTTAACCGATCGTCTTCTTTCAGTTTCATGAGCGTGATGCCACGACTGGTAAGGTTAGCCAGTTCTACCAGGGGCAGGCGCTTGATTCTCCCCTGTTCGCTAAGCAAAATTAGATCGGCACTTTGCGGATTTTCAGGCAGAAAAAAGTTGGAGACAATCGTTTCTGCCGCAGTTTGAGCTGAGTTGGACAGCAAGCCGATTAGCGGCGTTCCCCGCGATTGCTTCCCGGTTGGCGGAATCTCACCCACCTTGACGGGGTAAGCTTTGCCGCCGCTGCTGAGTACGACTAACTCGGCTTGGGTGCTAGTCACCTGAGTTTTGACGATAAAATCATCCGGACGACTGCCGCCATCGCCTTTCCCCGACGCGGATTTATTCCCATTCTTAGGGATGCGCCGGACATATCCGCGTTGGGTAAACTCCAAAACTGCCTCTTCTTCTAAGTGTTCAGGAGTTAGGAGTGCGGCTTGAGTAGATTTGGCTTCTGACTTGTGACTTTTGTCTTTTGAGTCGGGTTTTTTCTCTGTTGGCTGAGTCTTTAATTCTTTCGCTTCCGTGAGGATCTTGCTACGGCGCGGATCGGTGAATTTGCGTTTGAGCGATCGCAAATCTTTTTTCAAGGCTTTCAGGAGTTCGCGGCGATCGCTTAGCAACAGTTGCAACAGATGAATTCTCTCTGACAACTCGTTAAACTCACCTTGTAAGTTTTGCCGTTCCAAGCCAGTGAGGCGTCGCAAGGGCATTGACAAAATAGCATCCGCCTGAACCTCACTGATATTCAACCGTTCTTGTAGCCTTAACTTGGCGGTGCTGCCATCGGCAGCATTCCGGAGAATTTCAATCACCGCATCCAACTCGGTTAAAGACGCCAGCAACCCTTCCACAATGTGAAGGCGTCTTTCTGCCTCACCCAATTCGTAGGTATACTGCCGAGTCAGCGTCTGTTCTCGGAACTTGAGAAATTCCTCTAACAGCTGGCGCAACGTGAGCTGACGCGGCTGCCCATCTACCAATGCCAACAGGATCGCGCCAAAATTGGTACACAGCGCTGTTTGTCTATAGAGTTGATCGAGGACATGGTGAGGATTGGTGTCTCGTTTCAATTCCACCACCACGCGCATTCCTTCGCGATCGCTTTCATCCCGCAGATCCGCAATGCCTTCGATTCGACCCTGATTGACCAGTTCCGCTACCTTCTCAATCCAACCCGCCTTATTCACCTGGAAAGGCAATTCCGTCACCACAATTGCCGCCCGCTTGTGCCGTCCCCGAGTTGCCGCGATTTCCTCAATCTGGGCGACTCCCCGCACGGTGATGCTACCGCGACCCGTGCTGTAAGCTTCCCGAATTCCCTCTGTCCCGACAATTTCGCCCCCCGTTGGGAAATCTGGCCCCGGAACTAGCTTCCATAGCTTCCCGTCTGGGAGATCGGGTTGATCGATTAGGGCAATTAAACCATCCACGACCTCACCCAAGTTGTGCGGCGGCACATTCGTTGCCATGCCAACGGCAATTCCGGCGCACCCGTTGAGTAATAACACCGGCAGCTGAGCTGGCAGTACGGTTGGTTCTTGTTGGGAATTGTCAAAGTTGCCGATGAAGTCAACTGTGGCTTCGCCAATTTCACTCAGAAGCGCTTCATGACTAATTGCAGCCAGTCGCGTTTCCGTGTAACGCATCGCCGCAGGTGGGTCATTATCCACCGAGCCAAAGTTACCATGACCGCCGAGGAGGGGATAGCGGCTGGAAAATTCTTGCACCAGACGCACTAAGGCGTCGTAAACCGCCTGGTCGCCATGTGGGTGATATTTGCCCAAAACATCCCCAACCACCCTCGCACACTTGCGGTAGGGGCGGTCTGGCGTCAGTCCGAGTTCGTGCATGGCATACAAAATCCGCCGATGCACCGGCTTTAAACCGTCGCGGACATCGGGTAATGCACGCCCGACGATCACACTCATGGCATATTCAAGGTAAGACCGTTGCATCTCCGCGTGTAAAGGCGTGGGGATGATCTGTCCGGTTGCCAAAAGGTTCAGTTGTTTCGCCATGAGTTTTATTCCCTAGTTCCTGAAAACGTAAAATTTTTTTGCATCTTGAGGTTGATGACCGATCGCGTCACAAATGGCAACGTGACAAAGAACCTTTCACAGTAGTATGGAACCGCAGCTATGACCACGACTCTTCCAAAGAGCGCCATTGAAAGGAAAAACTCGATGAAAACCGTTTTGATTGTAGAAGACGATCCGATTAATGCTCGGGTTTTTTCTAAGATTCTGAGCAAGCGGGGCGGTTTGGCAGTTAAGCATACCGAAAACGTGGAAGAGGTGATGCAAATTGCCCAATCCGGTGAGGCTGACATTATTTTGATGGATGTTTCCCTGGCCCATAGTGTTTACCAGGGTAAGTCGGTTGATGGCATAAAAATCACGCAGATGTTGAAGGCTGACCCGCAAACTGCTAGTTTGCCTATTATCCTGGTTACGGCTCATGCGATGGAGGGCGATCGCGAAAATTTCCTCAAACAGAGTGGTGCCGATGCCTATATTTCTAAACCAGTTGTCGATCATCAACTGTTTGTGGATCAAATTAAGGCATTGTTGCCACAATAATACTTTTATGTTCCAGGGGTAGGGCGGGCATTGACCGCCCTGAGTTGTAAAATTCAATGTCTTCCATTTGGAGTGTGAAGGCGCTCTTGTGGCTTTTTACCTTTCAGCCTTTGCCCTCTTCTGTTGCCACCAGTTTAGTACATTTGTATTATTTAAGGAATCCTGGTGGGTGGTTTCATTACTTCGCGTGACTCGCATCCCCCGACAACTCTGGCAAAGTGACATGAGGGGCGTGGCATTAATCCCACAAACTGGGATTTAAACGGTTGCGGACGTTGGGTAAGGCACGTCCGGCGATCGCGCTCATGGCATATTTAATGGCGTATTCAAAATATGATGGTTGCATCTTTGCGTGTAATCCTGTAGGGACAAACCGTCCGGTCGAAGGTCGGTTCAGTTTTTTTATCATAAGTTTTATTTCCTATTTATTAACAGCAATAAAAAATTTGCATCTTGCGATTGATGGCAAATTAAGCGATAAATTTTAAGGTGACAAAGAAATTTTCATAATCGTATTGAAACAAAAAACAATGACGACAACCCTAGAAAAAAACGCTGTTGAAGGGAAAAATTCGATGAAAACCGTTTTGATTGTAGAAGACGATCCGATTAATGTTCGGGTTTTTTCTAAAATCCTGACAAAGCGAGCTGGTTTGCAAGTGAAACATACTGAAAATGTAGAAGAAGTAATCCAAATTGCCCAAGCTAGGGAGGTTGACATTATTTTGATGGATGTTTCCTTAACGAACAGTTTTTACCAGGGTAAATCGGTTGATGGCATAAAAATTACCCAACTATTAAAAGCTAACCCGCAAACTGCCGCTCTACCGATTATTCTGGTGACAGCTAATGCGATGGAAGGCGAGCGCGAAAATTTCCTCCAGCAAAGTGGTGCCGATGAATACATTTCTAAACCAGTTGTCGATCATCAACTGTTCGTGGAGCAAATCATGGCACTGATACCACAAAAGTAGTTTTGATGTTGATAAGGTGGTGCAAGCTTCATGCAGGCGAGTTGCAAAGCTCTTGTTTCAAAACTATTTGTGACGGCTGTGCCCAAACTTCGGCTCGCAGGTCTTGTATTCAGTTAGGTAAAACCTAGTTTAGTACACTTGTATTTTTTCAGAAATAGTAGAGGGGGAAGCATTTTTGCGGCTGCCCAATCGTGTCTCATGTTAGAGTGCGATCGCGTAACGTCTAGGCTTTCTTCGCTGTTTCCCCTGAATGCCTCAATGATGCGACCTTTATTGGCGCTGCCGCAAGCAGTTAGCGCGAATAATCCTGACTCGCGCCTACGTCTAGGTGCGATGATGCTGAATCAATTAAAGATTTTGACCCAATAAGGAGTCAAACTCCGCTTTTAATGCCTTTAGATCGGCAACTCTTGCGACTAACAAATTCTCTTTGCCAGCATCCTTAAGACGCTTGTTCCAATATTGGATATTGTCAGAATTGTTCAGCCAAAAGTCTACTATTGTATGCAGAATCTCTTCTAAATTCCAGCCTCGCTTGGGTGGAACCGCTTCGACGGATTCCAGAAAAGCATCCAGGGTACATTTAGGACTTCCTAAGTATTCGGCTCTGTGTGGATATGTTTGAATAATTTCCTGTTGATGGTTAAAGAAATAAAGAATGGGAGATACCCCTAAAATTTCAAAGGTATAGTTCATCGCAGTCTCCTCAAAATTTTCTTTCTTACTGAATCCTACCAATTGTTAAAGAATAGTATGGTTACATTGCTAACATCTTTGGCATCCGGCTTAAGTAAATTTATACAATGTTTGATAAGCGAGAAATATCCGCCAAAAGAAGTGTGCAGCCTAAACTGAGGAGTATGCCCTTCGGTAAAATTTACATCAGAATGACCGATTCAAAAAACAGGAATGATTTTTTTAACAAATTTTTTTAATTGGATTACAAATTTTAAAGGAGAACTGGCGGCACTCAGTACCGCCTTTTTATGGGCGATCGCTTCGCTGGTTTACAGCCGCTTGGGACGGCAAATCCCACCCCTAGAACTGAATTTGTTTAAAGGGATAATTGCGATCGCGTTCCTTGTCCTCACCCTACTTTTGCAAGGACAGCTGCTACCTGAAATCAACCCGACTGCACTGACACTATTGCTACTAAGTGGCGTCCTTGGCATTGGATTGGGAGATACGGCTTATTTTGCAGCCATCAACTGCCTGGGTGCAAGGCGTACCTTGATATTAGAAACCCTAGCACCCCCCTTAACAGCCGTGTTAGCGCTAGTCTTTTTACAAGAACAACTGACGGCTGCTGCTTGGTGCGGAATTTTATTAACCATTCTGGGCGTCGTCTGGGTGGTGACGGAACGGGTGCCTAATTCCACCGCTGAAAGCAAGCATCTGACGATGCGGGGAATTAGTTGGGGTTTACTGGCAGCAGTAGCACAGGCAACAGGTGCCGTCCTCTCGCGGACAGCCCTCATCCAATCGAGTATCAGCCCCTTGTGGAGTACCTTGGTGCGCTTGGGGGCAGGGGTACTGGTGCTACTGCTGTGGAAGTTGCTGGGGCGGCGTCAAGCCAATGACTGGCTTAAACCGTTGCAGTCTTGGCGCATTGTGGGAGTCATTGCCATAACCGCTTTTTTCAGCACCTATCTCGGCATCTGGCTGCAACAAATTTCTCTGAAATTCGCCCCCGCAGGAATTGCCCAAACGCTAAGTTCTACTAGCCCGTTGTTTGTCTTACCCCTAGCGATTTGGATGGGCGATGTTGTCAGTTTTCGAGCTATCTTAGGTGTTTTAGTTGCCTTGGGTGGAGTAGCGGTGCTGTTTAGCCTTCGGTAGGGATTTGGTAGGGAAGTGCCCTGAACAGAAAATAGCGATCGCACTATTACACCAGTAGTTTTAGAAAGGGAGATTGCTCGATTAATAAAGTTTGAGGCTATGCTTAACCCCTAAAAACATAGCGCCTACTTCAGAAGTAGACGCTCTCAAGAGAGGACTTTTTAACCCAGTTCTATCACTTTGTCACAAGCCGCAATAACTTGCGATCGCCAGTAGATAGACTAAATAGTTGTATTTTCCCGATCCATCTGGCGTTCAATGGTTTCGATCGCAGCGTTAAGTCCTGCCAATCTCGCCTCTAGATCGTTTCGCATCCATTTCAGGAACCGAAGTCTGCGTTCCTGATAATCTCTACCGGAAACTGGTTGAGATCCCCAACAGGTACTACCCCAAAACGGAAACATAGCGTTCATCCTTAATGTAAGTCTACTTTCATCTTGACCAAATTTTTTGGCAGTAAGGGGACTGAGAATGCAGTGATTACCGTATCTCCAACCAAAAAGAGCGCCCTTCTGATTTGCGATCGCGCTCTCTCCTGAACTTTAATTAAACCGCTGCTTTAGCCGCAAAGCGTCCTGTATTCCGGATAGCATCTAGAAATGCATAGACGGCTGGAGTATGAAGGGCATTTGCGAGAAGCGCTACCCCAATTACTCGCTCTAGAGGTGCTGGCAAGCTGCACACGCGCACCCCAGTGGGAACAGGTTCGGCAGCCAGACGAGGGAGAATTGCTGCCCCTAAACCCTGTTCCACCATGCTGACGATAGTTGAATCTTCTTTGATTTCATAAGCAATGTTGAGCGCGTATTCTGCGATTACCAAGTATTTGCGAATCCACTCATTGCAGGGAATGCCGGAACTAATAATCAAAGGATAAGTGGCTAACTGCTTCCAAGTGACTTTGGCACTACTTAAATTAGTTGTAGGCGGGAGTAGGAGAACGTAATCATCCCGCAAAATTTCCCAAGTTTCAAATTCATTACCAGCGGGTAAGTAGATAAACCCAATATCGGCATAACCGGCTCGCAATGCATCTCCTACACGCGAGTAATCATCACCATCAACGATGCTTACAGTGATATTCGGGAAGCAAGCGCGAAATCGAGCGATCGCTGTCGGGAGTATATGAGTCGCCACACTCCGAAAACAGGCAACTCGCACGTTTCCACCCTGTAAGCCTTTTTCTAAATTGGCTTCCTTCTCCATTGCTTCCAAAAGCTGTAGCAATTTACGAGCATGAGCCGTAACCCGCTCTCCGACTGGGGTAAGACGCGCTCCATAACGTCCGCGAGCCAGCAAGACTACTCCCAATTCTGCTTCAAAACTTGCGATCGCATGACTGATTGCTGACTGCGATACCTCCAACTGCAAGGCGGCTTCGCTGAAGTTGCCGTAGTCTGCCACTGCGACTAAAGCACGAATCTGGGAAAGCTTCATCCGGCTTTTATTGATTTCATTCATGGCGGTTATGCAAGCGGTGTATGCATTGTCGCAAACGCAGTCAAATCATGTCTTCTTCTATATATGAATTTTATTCATACTACCTATACAAATATTGCTTTGTCTATCAAATAACCAAAAGTTACATTGAATTTGTCAGCGAATTTAGGTTGTGCAATCTAGATTTCTTGGTTGAATTAGTCGAGATTTTACAAGCTCCTCTCTAGTTCCACATCACCCATTCAGGTGATTCTACTGGAGGAAGTAAACTTCTAATCTTCAACTTTACTCTGTAATTAACCTTCATCAGTTGCGGCGGAATCAATATTGATAACTGCTGCAAGCAAATAAGTTTGTCTATCCTACTTTTTTGCAGCACAATCTGAAATTCATTCTATCTTGAAGCGGGAGAAAATTATTATGGAAACTTCTGAGAATTGTTTTGAAAAAAAAAGGTTAGAAACTATTTACGCCCAAAAGGAGCAGAAGCCTGTTCAGGAGACTAAAGTATTTTCTATTCTGAATAGTGTTTGGCAGCGTTTAGTTACATTCTTGACTCAAGAGCCAGAGATAAAAGTTTGGAAGAAGTCCGACCGCTTTGGAAATATCTGGTGGGAAGTTTACGATCCTTTTAGCGGCAGCTCTGCAACTTTTGGTTGTGAAGTTGATATGCTGGAATGGGTTGAAAAAAGGTACTACGGAAACAATAAGTCAATGTTTTAAAGAAAAGCAAAACATTGGAATCCGGGGACTTTTATCTTCCAGCTAGATTTTCTGGGGAAGCGCTTTTAAAGCGAAACAAAAAGAGTAACACACCAGGAAAATATTCTCAACGTATTGCACAACCCCTAGCTAATGCTGGGGGTTTTTGGTGGAAGAGATCGCTCCCTCTCACTCCAACTGAATTTATTTCTGGCGGTTATGAATCGTCTTCAATTCCCATCGTCAAATCTAGAGTCGCACGAGCAACAGCGGCGTGTTCTTCTGCAATATCGGGAGGAGGAGTGGTGATATTTTCGTTTTGACCTTCGACTAGCAGCTTAGGTTTATCGTCCTCTTCCGGTTTCAGAGTAGAGTTATCTAGATTAGCTTGCTCATTTTGGGGAGTCAGTTTCTCATCTGTCATAAGCGTTCTTTTTGCGAAGTATAGCAATCGCCAAGGTAATTAGGACGACAAGCATAAGACATGCTCGATTGCATCTCGCAAACAATTAAACTGGTCGAGTTGTTTGCGGATGCGGCTCTTGAGCCAAGACCA